>CAUTST010000004.1:0-59021 GCA_963540995.1 uncultured Streptococcus sp. | reverse complement strand
ACTAAAATAGGGTTGGTGGAAAATTTCCATCAACCCTAAAAATTATAGAACCGAATTTCAAAAGAGGCGTTTTTTCTTTATTAAAAATCGATTAAAATAAATTTACTAGTGTTTGGCGTTATGCTACACTATGCTTACTTAAGAGAGAGGAGACAGTGCTTGAAAGAACGTTTTACCAAGTTTATTGATACGATTATTGAGCTGGATAAAGGCGACCATTCATTAACGGATCAGCAATGGATGAAGAAGCAAAAATGGATTTTCGCTCTGAAGCTATTTTGGATCATTGTGCTAGTGGCGACGGTTCTTCTAGCGATTAATGTCTCCATCAGTTATTTTGTCTATTTCTTCTATTTTGTAGGTGCGCTCTATGTCCTCACGAAGGTGCTAGAGTTCTTTATAAACCAAAGATTGGCACAATTAGTGGAGGAGGACTAGCAAACAGATGCGTGTGATTTATTTTATCATTGCGTGGATTTCGCTTGTGTTGGGACTAATCGGGATTGTATTACCAGTACTTCCGACGACGCCGTTTCTCTTACTAACGGTCGTATGTTTTTCAAAGAGTTCGACTCGGTTTGAAGAGTGGTTTCAAAATACAAAATTATACAAACTGTATGTCGCAGATTACCGTGAAACGAAATCAATTGCGAAAAGTCGTAAGAAGAAAATTATTATTTATATCTATATTTTAATGGCCATTTCCATTTACTTTGCCCCGATTTTGGCGGTGAAAATTGGACTAGGCGCTCTGACGATTTTTATTACTTACTATCTATTTTGGGTGATTCCAGATAAAAAATAAGGAGTGGTTCGGATGTTTGAGAGGTTTAAGGAGAAATTTAAAGCGTTAATAGAAGATTATAAAGAGACAAAGAATCCTGGTGAGGATTTTGTACTTTGGTATATTCATCGAGTAGCTCCGTTTAATTTTCGCTACGTGATTGCAGTAGTGTTAATACTGTGCATTGCGGCTATTTATTTCAATATTAAATATGCGCTCACAACGGTGTTCGTTTTGTGGATCATTGCGGTTGCAATTACCATCGCAGAAAAAGTTTATCGAAAACGAAAACAATAAGAGGAGAACCAAAAGAATCTAGTTTACGCTAGGTTCTTTTTTTGCCTATTCTTAGGCAGAAATTTCAGGGAAAAATTTCTAAGGGGCTCTTTGAAATTAGGACGAATAGGACTATAATTTAAGTGTAGAAAAAAGTTTATGGAGGTTAGTTTTATGAAATTTGACCAAGAACACGATTCATGTACAACCATTCTTGTCGGTAAGAAAGCCAGCTATGATGGTTCAACACTTGTAGCGCGTACAGAAGATTCATGCAATGGAGAGTTTACCCCAAAGAAATTCATTGTCGTTCGCCCCGAGGATCAACCACGTCATTATAAAGCAGTGATTTCAGGCTTTGAAACAGAGTTGCCGGATAATCCTGTTCGTTATACGGCCATGCCGAATGCTATCAATAATGAAGGGATTTGGGGAGCTGCGGGGATTAATGCTTATAATGTAGCATTGAGTGCGACTGAAACAATTTCGACAAATCCACGAGTCCTAGGAGCAGATCCACTTGTTGAAACAGGGATTGGAGAAGAAGATATTTTCACCTTGGTGTTACCTTATATTAAAACGGCACGCGAAGGCGTCGAACGTCTTGGCCATCTCCTTGAAACGGCTGGAACCTATGAGTCAAATGGGATTGCGATTTCCGATGTCAATGAAATTTGGTGGTTGGAGTCGATTGGCGGACATCACTGGATGGCTCGACGTGTCCCAGATGATGCGTATGTTGTGAACCCAAACCAACTCGGAAGTGATTTCTTTGATTTTGACGACAAAGAAAACTTCATGTGCGACCCTGATTTGAAAGACTTTATGATTCGTCATCACTTGAACTTAAACTTTGACGGGGAGTCATTTAATCCACGTTATGCATTCGGTTCACAACGCGACAAAGACCGCTTATATAACACACCTCGTGCTTGGGATATCCAACGCATGTTCAACCCAGAAGTGGAACAATCTCCAACAAGTTTCGAGATTCCATGGGCGCGCGTTCCGTATCGTAAGATTACAGTGGAAGATGTAAAATCCGCGATGAGCACGCATTTCCAATTCACACCATATGATCCTTATGGAAATCTAGGTGATGGAAAGAGCAATCGTCGTTTCCGTACGGTAGGGATTAACCGTACGAGTCAGACAGCGATTCTGCAACTTCGTCCAAATCGTCCTCATGATACAACAGGGATTCAATGGGTATCCTATGGATCGATGCCATTTGCGACAGCTGTGCCATTCTTTACTCAAGTGGATACAACTCCTGAGTATTTTGCCAATACGACAGCGAAGGTCTCAACGGATTCGTTCTATTGGATGAACCGTTTAATTGCAGGTCTTGCGGATGCGCACTATTTGGAACATCTTGCTGATATTGAAAGTTATCAAAAGAATACGTTGTCTCGTGGAGAAGCGATGATTGCCCAAGTCGACGCTCGTCTTGAAAAGGGAGAAGTTGTAGACTTTGAGGCGGAAAACCAACAAATCAGTGATGATATTGAAGAACAAACAGCAGCATTACTGGACAAAGTATTGCTTCGTGCAAGTAATTTGATGGTCAACCATTATTCAGTGAGTGACTAATTAGGAGTTCGTTTTAGGAGGGGTAAAAGATGGAAGAAAAAAATGAAAAGCAACTGAGTTGGCTGATGATATCCCTTATTGCATTTAACTTTGTGTGGGGACTTGGAAATGTTGTAAACAATTTTGCCCAACAAGGGATTGTCGTGATTACATCTTGGCTCATTATTTTAGTGATTTACTTTATTCCATATTCATTAATGATTGGGCAACTCGGTTCGACGTTCCAAGATAGTGAAGGGGGCGTCAGCGATTGGATTAAACATACGTCTACAAAGAAACTAGCTTATTTTGCCGCATGGACATTTTGGGTGGTTCAGATTCCATATTTAGCGCAAAAACCACAGACAATTCTGATTGCGCTTGGATGGGTATTCCAAGGGCACTCAGGAATTATCGATGAACTGCCAATTCCGTTACTGGTAACAATCTGTTTAGCCTTTTTCTTAGTCGTTCTTTATATTTCAACAAAGGGAATTCGGGCGTTGAAATTCTTAGGAACGATTGCGGGGACTGCTATGTTTGTGATGTCGATTTTGTTCATCCTATTAGCAGTAGGGGTTCCACTCATTAAACCTGATTTACAACTCGCAACAGCAAATATGGATAAGATTGAAACGTATATTCCGAAGTTTGATTTTTCATACTTTACAACGATTGCGCTTCTTGTCTTCTCGGTCGGAGGAGCAGAGTGTATGTCACCGTATGTGCGTAAACTCAAAAATCCAGCCAAAGAATTTCCAAAAGGGATGATTGCGATGGCCGTGATGGTTGGAATCTGTGCGGTCTTTGGTTCTCTTGCAATGGGGATGATTTTTGATAGCAATAATATTCCACAAGACTTGATGCGAAATGGTGCCTATCAAGCATTTGCCGTATTAGGAAACCATTGGAATATTGGAAACAGCCTTGTAACGATTTATGCATTGACGCAATTTATTGGGCAAACAGCTACATTAGCATTATCGATTGATGCACCGCTTCAAATCTTCCTTGGTAGTGCAGATAAAGAATATGTTCCTCGTTGGCTTCGTGCTCGCACAAAGAATGGTACATTAAGAAACGGATACCTTCTTACAGGGCTATTGACAGGGGCATTGATTGTCATGCCGGCTCTAGGGCTTAAGGAAATCGATACAGTCGTCGTATGGATGACAAACTTGAATGCGATTGTGTCTCCAATGTGCTTCTTGTGGGTATTCGTAGCCTTTATGTTCTTGTATCGCCATTGGGATCGATTTAAAAATGCTGAATATAAATACATTAGCAATAAGACACTAGGGTTCTTAATGGGACTATGGGGATTTGCCTTCACGGCATTTGCATGTATTCTCGGCATGGTGCCACAAGTGGATTATGCACAAGACCCATCTGAATGGTGGTTTGTCTTAATTTCAAATATCATTATGCCATTTGCACTTCTTGGACTCGGACTAGTCCTTCCATGGATTGCACGAAAAGAACAAAAACAACAAGCTTAAATAAGCAACAAATTTGTCGAAGCCTTTTTCCATAGGAAGAGGGCTTTTTTTCATAAAAGGTAGTCAAACTGACAATTTAAGCGAAAAATGGTATAGTAAATAAGATAAATTTACTCGAAACGAGAGGTAACCCCTATGAAATTATTAACCATTGCAGTTCCATGCTACAACTCTCAAGAATATATGCATTATTGCCTCCAAACGCTCCTTGCAGGTGGCGAAGATGTTGAAATTTTAATTATTAATGATGGTTCTAAAGACAATACAGCTCGCATCGCTGACCAATATGCACAAGCTTATCCAACGATTATCCGTGCCATCCATCAAGAGAATAAAGGTCATGGTGGAGCCGTGAATACGGGGATGGCGAACGCAACAGGGAAGTACTTCAAAGTTGTCGACAGTGATGACTGGGTGGATGTACGTGCATACTTAAAAATCCTAGAACAATTACAACGCTTCGAAGAAACTGGGGAAGAAGTAGATGTGTTCATTACGAATTTCGTCTATGAAAAAGAAGGCGCGAAAACGAAGAAAATCATGCGTTACACTTCAGCGTTCCCAGAAAATCAAGTGTTTACTTGGGATGATGCAAAGCCGCTTCGTCGCGGGAAATATATGATGATGCACTCGCTCATTTACAATATGAAGTTGCTTCGCAGGTCAGGTCTTCAGTTGCCAGAGCATACGTTCTATGTGGATAATTTGTTTGTCTTCGTACCACTTCAATATAGTAAGAGATTATTTTATATGAACGTCGATTTCTACCGCTACTTTATCGGTCGTGAAGATCAGTCGGTCAATGAGAAAGTCATGATTAGCCGCATCGATCAACAAATCCGCGTGAATGAATTATTGATGGCGAATTTCCATAGCGACTTGCAGTTTCCAACCGCTTTGAAGAACTACTTATTAAACCACTTAGAGATTACAACGGTGATTTCTTGTGCGTTACTCAATAAGGGCGGACTACCAGAGCATCAAGAGAAGAAAAAAGCATTGCTTGCTGATTTAAAAGAAGCTAATCCAGAAGTGTTCCATCTGATTAGCCAAAATGCATTATGCAGAATTACGATGGCGAAGAACAAGCCGGTACAAGTACTGTCAAATGGAATTTACACAGTGACACAACGTTTCTTCGGTTTTAACTAAATAGAGTTTCGAACTACCAGGCACTAGTCTGGTAGTTTTTTTATGGTGGAAAATTATCATATATGATAATTTCGCAAAGTGTGCCTAATCGATTTGGTTCGCCATAAGGGTCCATGGTATAATAAACAAGACAAAATAAGAAATGGAGAAACCACATGAAACCATTTGATTACATCGTTGTGGGTGCTGGACTTTTCGGTGCGACTTTTGCACATGAAGCAGCGACACGCGGTTATAAAGTAAAAGTGATTGAGAAGAGAAATCATATTGCAGGAAATATTTATACAAAAGAAGTGGAAGGCATTCAAGTGCACGAATACGGTGCGCATATTTTCCATACGAGCGATAAGAAGATTTGGGATTATGTGCATCAGTTTGCGACGTTTAATCGCTATACGAATACGCCTGTTGCTAACTTCAATGGTGAGATTTACAACTTGCCATTTAACATGAATACCTTTAATAAATTATGGGGTGTCGTGACGCCACAAGAAGCCGAAGAAAAGATTAGAGAGCAACGTGCCGTTCTAGGGGACAAAGAGCCTGAAAACTTAGAAGAGCAGGCGATTTCTCTTGTTGGGGAAGATATTTACTACAAGCTCATCAAGGGCTATACGGAGAAACAATGGGGACGTTCGGCTACAGAATTGCCAGCGTTTATCATTCGCCGCTTGCCGGTTCGTTACACTTATGATAACAACTACTTTAACGATACGTACCAAGGGATTCCGATTGGCGGCTATACGAAGATGATTGAAGCCATGCTGGACCATGAGAATATCGAAGTCGAGTTGAATGTCGATTTCTTCGCGAAAAAGGACGAGTACTTAAGTAGTGGTGCAAAAATCGTCTTTACGGGAATGATTGACGAGTTCTTCGAATATGAACTTGGGACGCTGGAATACCGCTCGCTCAGATTCGAAACAGAGGTCGTGGATGTGGAGAACTACCAAGGGAATGCGGTAGTAAACTATACGGACCGAGAAACGCCATACACTCGTATTATCGAGCATAAGCATTTCGAGTTTGGAACTCAGCCTAAAACGGTGATTACGCGTGAGTATCCAGCCGATTGGAAAGTGGGAGACGAGCCTTATTATCCAGTGAATAATAAAGTCAATAATGACTTATATGCGCAGTATAAGAAATTAGCGCAGACGGTCCCACAAGTGATCTTCGGGGGACGCCTTGGACAGTATCGTTATTACGATATGCATCAAGTCATCGCCGCTGCACTAGAAACTGTTGAAAAAGAATTCCGTTAAACGCAAGAATACCATATTTGGTCATGACCAAATATGGTATTTTTCGATTCTACAGGAGAGATAAAAGTAGTCGGCGTAAGAAATGCAATGAAGCTTAATAGAGAAAAACGTCTGTAGTTTATAAATAGTGATACCGAAGAATCTGGTGGATTTCATAACCACAATAATGGGGAATAGTATTAAATGCGAAAAAAGCTGGAGTTAGGAATTTATTCCTTACTCCAGCTTTGAGGCTTTAAAGGTGAGAGACTATAGGCTCGAACCGGTACCCCATTATTGTAGTTATGATAAAATCCGCTAGGATTCGAAGGTATCACTAAGGATAACTTTTAGATACGTTTTTCTCTATTAAGCTTTTACTGTATCTAGTTCTTCGCCGATAGCTTCTAAGCGAGCTACGACTTCTTCTAGTGATAGGTTGTGCTCTTTCACGTAGCGGTTACGTGGATGAACGCGACATTCATGGCTGCAACCACGTAAGTATTTGTCTTCGTTTTCTTCTGAAGTCAAGATGCGACGGTTACATTCTGGGTTACCACAGTTTACGTAACGTTCGCAAGGTGTACCATCGAACCAGTCTTTTCCAATCACCACTGGGTCTACGTGGTTGATGTCAACAGCGATACGCTCATCGAATACGTACATTTTCCCATCCCATAATTCGCCTTGAACTTCTGGGTCTTTTCCGTAAGTTGCGATACCACCGTGTAATTGACCAACATCTTTGTAGCCTTCACGAACCATCCAGCCAGAGAATTTCTCACAGCGAACGCCACCTGTACAGTAAACAACGACACGTTTGTCCATGAATTTCTCTTTGTTATCGCGAACCCATTGTGGTAATTCACGGAAGTTGCGAATGTCAGGACGGATGGCACCGCGGAAGTGACCTAAGTCGTACTCGTAGTCGTTACGAGTGTCTAGGACAACAGTGTTTTCGTCAAGTAAGGCTTCTTTGAACTCTTGTGGAGAAAGGTAAGCCCCTGTTGTTTCAAGTGGGTTAATATCATTATCGAAGTCGTTATCCTCTAAACCAAGGTGTACGATTTCTTTTTTGTAACGTACAAACATCTTCTTGAAGGCTTGCTCGTTTTCTTCGTCGATTTTAAACCATAAGTCTTCCATCCCTGGAAGAGAGTGAACATAGTCCATATATTTTTGAGTGGTTTCGTAATCACCAGATACAGTTCCGTTAATTCCTTCGTCTGCGACAAGGATACGTCCTTTTAATCCGATTGATTTGCAGAATGCTAAATGATCTGCAGCAAATTGTTCCGCATTTTCGATTGGAACATATTTATAGTAAAGTAAAACACGAATGTCTTTTGCCATATTGTAAATCTTTCATCCTTTTCTAATTTGTAATGATTCTATTGTAACTGTATTGAGAATGATTATCAATGAATTCGATTGTGAAAAACTTCGAAAGGTATTGACATGACGGCATTTTTGAGTATAATTCGAAGTATAACGTTAAATTTATCAGATTGGAGGAGAAATCAATGAACAACTTAAACGTAAAGTCAGTGAATCTAATGATCGACCTTCCAATTATGGTGAATGAAGTATAGCGCATTTTTATAGATAATTTTAAGTGAGCCGTTACTTTTTCCATTTGTGGGGAAGGTGACGGCTTTTTTGATGGAGGAAAACGATGAACGATTTATTAAGAGTGATTATGAATTTTATAAAAAAACATCCGATGCGCTATCTTGTAAGCTTTGTTTTGATGATTGGAAGTAGTATCGCTGCAGTTTACCCAGCACGAATCATCGGACAAGTCGTCGATAAAATCGTGGCGAGTGAACTGAATGCTGAGTGGCTGTGGGCGCAGCTGTTGGTTTTAGTCGGGATTATTCTCGTAGCGTATATAACAGAGAGTATTTGGACGTACTTTATTTTTATTGGACATTATGAAATGCAAAAAGAATTACGCGTGAAGTTGCTGCGGAATAACTTAAGAAAGAAGATTCCGTTTTATGCGCATTTTAGAACGGGCGATATTATTACGCGGAGCAGTGAAGATGTGATGACCATTGGTGACATGATGGGGTTCGGAATGTTTGCACTCATGAACTCTACATTGCTGGGGAGTGTATCGATTTTTATGATGGTCACAACGATTTCGTTGTCATTGACAATTGTGGCGATTTTACCACTGCCAATTCTTTCGTATCTCGTGTATAAATGGGGATTTGATCTTGAAGAAGAGTATAACAAGGCGCAAAAGGCTGTCTCACAGCTGAATAATGAAGTGTTGGAGATGATTGATGGTACATACGTCATTCGAGCTTATGGGCAAGAAGATGCGATGATGGATGAGTTTCGTGCGAAAACGAAAAAGGCCATGAAACAAAATATTATTGTGTCGGAAATTGAATCGCGCTTTATGCCATTGACACAATTATTTATGATGATTAGCTTTACCATCGCACTTCTTTACGGTGGATACTTGGTATCGACTGGGGCCATTCTAGTGGGGGATGTCATTGCCTTCCAAGTTTATATGGGGACGATTATGTGGCCGATGTTTATGATTGGTGACATTATTACGAACTATAAACGTGGGAAGGTGGCGACTGAGCGTATCAATGAAGTATTGAAACATGATGATGAAATTGAACGCGATGGAACAAAAGTGCTCGAGACGATTGAATCGATTCAGTTTATCGACTTTAATTTTACGTATCCAGGGGAAACGACGCCATTATTAAAAGAGATTAATCTTACGTTACATAAAGGCGAGACTCTTGGAATCGTTGGGAAAACAGGTTCTGGGAAGACGACGCTATTGATGCAATTATTACATCAATTCCCATATCGAGGTGAGAAGCTTCTCATTAACGGAGAGCTATTGATTGATTACGAACCTCAATCGGTAGCAGGACATTTGGCTTATGTGCCACAAGAACACACACTATTCTCACGCACAATTCGCGAGAATATGTTATTCGGGAAAGAGGATGCAACCGATGAAGAAATCTGGGAAGCATTGACGTTGGCGTCCTTTGATGGAGACGTGAAACGTATGCCAGAGCAGCTCGATACGATGGTCGGAGAAAAAGGGGTATCGCTCAGTGGGGGGCAAAAACAACGGCTATCGATTGCGCGTGCCTTCTTACGCAACCGTGAATGTTTGATTTTAGATGATGCGTTATCCGCAGTAGATGCAAAAACAGAACGTGAAATTATCGCACACTTGCAAGAAGAGCGTGGTGGTTGTATGAATATTATTTCTGCCCATCGACTCTCTGCGATTCGTCATGCCGATGAGATTATCGTGATGAATGAAGGACGGATTAGTGAGCGCGGCACTCACGGAGAGTTGCTCGCACAACGTGGCTGGTACTATGAACAGTACTTGATTCAAGAGATAGAGGAGGAAATCGAATGAAAACGATGAAGCGATTATTAAGCTACCTCCGCTATGAGAAAAAAGGAGTTCTGATTGGAATCTTCTGCCTCTTACTTTCCACGGGTGCAACCTTAACAGGGCCGCTCGTTGCGAAATACATTATCGATAATGTGATTACGCCGATGGGGCAATCGGGTGTCTTCCATCCTGGAAACCTGATCCTATGGGTGGGGATTTATGTGACTGTGAACTTAGTCGGAGCAGCTGGTGGGTATTTAAACCGTTTATATATGAAGACTCTATCAAACCGTATTGCCAAACGTATTCGGGACGAAGTATTCGAGCATGTACAAACCTTACCGGTATCGTATTTCGACCATTTACCGGCTGGGAAAGTCGTGTCTAAAATTACGAGTGATACGGAAATGGTACGTGCCAACTTCTACGTGAGTGGGATTTCGACACTGCTCAGTACCATCGTGATGCTTGTTGGCGTGTACATAATGATTTTCTTACTAAATGCGACGCTTGGATTCGTGTTATTATTCCTAGTTCCAGTAATGATCCTATGGCAGAGAACCGTTGCCGTGATGCAGAAAAAATACTATTCTGAGAATCGCGAACTGTACAGTCAGTTGAGCGGACAGTTAAATGAAAGCATTCAAGGCGCTAGTATCGTTCAAGCCTTCCAACAAGAAGACAAGATTGTTGCAGAATATGAGGCGACGGCTACGTCTTGGGTTGAAATCGGTCGTAAAGAATTAATTCTTGATTCGTACTTCTCATGGAGTCTAGTGGGCTTACTTCGAAACGTTACGCTTTTTGGAATTGTCTATTATTTTGGAATGCAATTTATCGGAGGAACACTCGGAATTTCAGCAGGACTCCTCTATGCCTTCATTGATTATGTCAACCGTATTTATGAGCCGATTCAAACCTTTATGAATGTCGTTTCTGGTTTCCAACAATCCATGGCTGCTGGTGACCGAGTGTTTGAATTGATGGATACGCCAAGCGAGGAGTCAGGAGAAGAGCTCTTCACGTTTGATGAAGGACGGATTGAATTTAAAGATGTGAGTTTTGAATATACACCAGGCGTTCCGGTGTTGAAGCACTTGAATTTCACCGTAGAGCCTGGGCAGACGGTGGCCTTTGTGGGGCATACGGGTTCTGGGAAATCTTCTATTATGAACTTACTTTTTCGATTCTATGACCCAACGAGTGGAGCTATCTTAATTGATGGCAAAAACACGCGTGACTTTAACAGACGTAGTGTTCGAAGCGAGATGGGAATCGTTCTGCAAGATCCGTATTTATATACAGGGACGATTGCTTCAAATGTAGGGCTTAATAATGAATCGATTCAGCCTGAGACGATTAAAGAGGCGCTCGTTAAAGTGGGTGGAGGACATCTCCTCACGAAGAGTGACAAGGGGTTAGACTACGAGGTAAAAGAAAAAGGGATGGATTTCTCTTCAGGAGAACGCCAACTCATTTCATTTGCCAGAGCGATTGTCTTTGACCCGAAAATCTTAATCTTAGATGAAGCGACTTCGCATATTGATACCGAGACGGAAGAGATTATTCAAAACGCGATTAATGTCGTAAAAGAAGGGCGAACAACCTTTATGATTGCGCACCGACTTTCTACGATTGCGCATGCCGACCAAATTTTTGTGTTGGATAAAGGGGAAATTGTGGAACGCGGAACACATGATGAATTGATGCAATTAAATGGACAATATGCCGAAATGGTGGCACTTCAAAAAGGTTAATCATATAGACTCTGTTTCTTTTGAAATGGGGTCTTTTTTGGAGCGGTCAATAAATCGAATTTTTATTGTTTTTCAAGGGAATTCAAGGTGCATTACTTCGCCTAGTTTGTTACAATGTGTAGGAAACAGATGGAGGAGATAGTTATGATTACAAAAGAAGTTATTGAAACAGCAACGGCACATCGCCGTCATTTACATATGTATCCAGAAGTATCCGGAACGGAAGTGGAAACAACGCGCTATATCCGCAAAGCCCTAGAAGCAATGGGGATTGTGTGCTGGGATTTACAATCAAAAACTGGAGTTGTTGCAGAAATCGGGAACGATAATGGCCCAACATTAGCCTTACGTGCCGACATCGATGCATTGCCGATTGTAGAACAAACGGGATTAGACTACGCTTCGAAAAATGAAGGAGCGATGCATGCGTGTGGACATGATTTCCATACAGCGAGCCTACTTGGGGCCGCGCAAGTGTTGAAGGCACAAGAAGAGAGTTTACAAGGGAAAGTTCGTTTTATTTTCCAACCGGCCGAAGAGATTAACCAAGGAGCACGCGCTTTAATTGCAGAAGGCGTACTTGAAGGAGTCGATGCCATTATTGGCTTCCATAACAAACCAGAACTTCCAGTTGGAACGATTGGTGTAAAGGAAGGACCACTCATGGCAGCAGTCGGTCAGTTCAAAGCTGAAATTACAGGAGTAGGAACACATGCAGCAGCACCGCATAATGGGAATGATCCAATCGTGACGGCTTGCCAAGTGATTGCGAACGCTCAAGCTATCGTCGCTCGTCATACATCTCCGCTAGAACCAGTGGTGTTAAGCGTATCGCATATCCAAGCGGGGAATACGTGGAATGTGATTCCAGAGAAAGTATTTTTTGAAGGAACAATTCGTACGTTTAATAAAGAAGTCGAACGTAAAATGACGGAGCAATTCGAGAAGATGATTGTTCAAATAGCGGATGTATACGGACAAAAAGGAAGTATCGATTGGATTTTAACACCACCTGTCGTGCATAATGATCCTTCAGTCACAAAAGTTGTTAAGAGTGTGACGGAGAAATTTGCGACAGTGGTAACACCAGAAGTCACTTTAGGAGCAGAAGATTTCGCCAATTATATGGAACACGTTCCAGGATGTTTCGTCTTTATTGGAACAGGATGTCCACGCGAATGGCATCACCCAGCATTCTTAGTGGATGATGCAGCATTACCATTTGCGATTCAATATTTTGTTGATAATACGCATGCTCTTCTAAAAGAACTTTCACAGAAAGGAAACGCGTAATATGAAAACAATGGTGGTGATTAGCCATCCAACCATTCAGACCTCTTCGAGCCAACAGTTTTTCCTAGCAACTCTAAAAGGGGAAGAAGCTGTAACAGTTCGTCATTTAGACGCAGTGTGGAGTGAAGCAAAACCTTATTTTACGAGAGCAACAGAAGAAAAAGCTTTGGTAGATTCTAATGCCGAACGCCTTATTCTCCAATTCCCGATGTATTGGTACCAAGCGCCTTCTGTTATGAAGGAATGGATCGATACGGTGATGAGTAAGAGTGCACCTTTTGCAAAACAAATTAAGGAACTCGGAATCGTTGTGACACTCGGGGTAAAAGAAGAAGCCTTCCGTGCAGGAGGAAAAGAGCAGTTTACGATTTCGGAACTCTTGCGCCCCTTCCAAGCACTAGCCAATGCGATGGGGTGGACCTATTTACCCAATTTTGAAGTGCATCAGTTTGATTATAAGACCCAAGAGGCGAAACAAGCGTTACTTGTGGAGTATTTACAATACGTGACGAAAGAGACTCACGGAACGTTAAAAGACACGGAAGAGTGGTTTATGAAGCGTGCAGAAACGATGGAAGGTGCGCACTGGGAACAAATCGCAGAGTGGATCAAAGAGAACCAGGACGAAAGAATGGAGCTCGAGATGCATCTGAGTCATTGGGAGGAGAGTCAATATGGAGATTATTGAGAAAATTCAAATGCTAGATGCATGGATTCTAGAAGCAAAAGAGTATAAAGAACGCGCATTGCTAGTGGCTGCAAAAACTCTTCTTTTAGAACAAGCAAAACGAATTGAACAAGCACATGGCGAGTTGGATGGACGGATGTGGAGTCCTGAAAACTGGGCCAAATAAGGAGAATGAGATTGAAAAAAGATTATTTAGGACTACGATTAGCGTTACTCGTTATCGCCTGCTTCTTAATCGGATTAGGCGCAAAGATGGCGGGCTCGAGCACATTAGGAGCTGACGTTGTCGTTCTTGTGTGGGAAGGCTTAAATCGCACATTTGGAATAGATATGGCAACGAGTAATATCATTGTTTCTCTTGTATTCCTTACCATTACGCTCAGTATCAACTGGAGATATATTGGATTTGGAACAGTGGTAGGAATGTTCTTGCAAAGCTTTTTTATTAAACTGTTTGACTTCAGCGCTCTTGCCGAAATGGATATAGCTGTAAAAGTAGTAGCCATGGTTGTAGGGATTGCCTTAATTGCCATGGGGTGTGCAGTGTATGCACTGGCTGAATTAGGAGTTGGGCCTTATATTGCCGCAACGCTGGCCTTGCAGGAGAAATTCAAAACGTCTATCCCTAAAAATAAGTTCTTTATCGATGCAAGCTGTGTGATTACTGCCGCCATTTTAGGGCAATGGCCAACGATTGGACCTGTAGTTTCATTGTTGATTAGCGGAGTGATTATGGACCAAACAATGGTGATTTTAAGAAAATTTCTTCCAATTAAATAAAATAGATAAAATCAAACCTATCTACAAGAGAAATCCTTTTGTAGATAGGTTTTTTAGCGCTTTATTGAAATTATGAAATATGATACCGTTTCCAAAGAGAGCAAAATAGTACAAGTCAAAAGCAAAATAGTTATTGTGAAAGCGGTTTTTTAGTTGTAAACTAAAAGTGTCTTAAAAAGTAATAGAACTAGGGGGAGACAACATGAAAAAGAAAGTATTACTATCAAGCGCAGCATTATTAGCAGCTGTATCTTTAGCAGCTTGCGGAAATAATAGCAACAGCACTAGCACTAGTAATTCAGGTTCAACTACACAACAAGGAGCTTCTACAGAGAAAGTTACTCTTAAATTAGCTGCCTTAGAAAGTGGTTACGGCGCAGAAATGTGGCCAGCAATCATCAAAGCTTATGAAGAGGCAAATCCAAACGTTACAGTGGAATTGACTCAAGATAAGGAAATTGAAGAAAAAATTACGCCTCAAATGAAAGCTGGCGATTACCCAGATATCGTAATGTTAGCTTTAGGACGTAAAAAAGCTTTACCAGAAACATTAATTAAAGAAAAAGCTTTAGCTGACCTTACTGATTTATTCGATATGAAAGTATACGGCGAAGACAAGAAAGTTTCTGAAAAATTATTAAACAACGTATTAGGATCAACAGTAACTGACCCTTATGGAGACGGAAAACACTACTTAGCACCAATGTTCTACGCTCCAACAGGATTATTCTACAACGAAGGATTATTCAAATCTAAAGGTTGGGAAGTTCCAAAAGATATGCCTGGTATGAAAGAATTAGCTGAAAAGGCTAAGAATGATGGCATTTCATTATTCACTTATCCAGTATCTGGATACTTCGATAGCTTCTTCCCAGCATTATTAGCAAACGCTGGCGGTGTTGACTTATTCAATAAAGCAATGAGATTCGAAACAGGAGCATTCACTTCTGAAGGCGCAACTAAGGCATTTGAAGCAATGGGAACGTTCTTACAAAACGTTGAACCTTCAACAGTAGCAAACGCAAACCCACAAAGCTTCACTAAGAACCAACAATTAATCTTAGACAACAAAGCTCTATTCATGCCAAACGGTACTTGGGTAGTTGGTGAAATGGAAAAAGCTCCTAGAGCAGATGGCTTCAAATGGGCTATGACAGCTGCACCAGCAATCGAACAAGGTGGCAAACGTTACGTTTACTCATTCTTCGAACACATCTGGGTTCCAAAAGAATCTAAGAACCAAGAAGCAGCTAAAGAATTCTTATCATTCTTATACTCTGACAAAGCAGCAGAAATCTTTGCTAAATACAATGCAGCTCAACCAATTCAAGGTGTAACAGCAAAATTACCTGAAGAATTGCAAGCATTATACAAAGTTGTAGATGAAGTGGATGGCGTAATCAATGGTAACTTCGTTGCTACTAAAGCTGTCGAAGGCGTAAGTATGAAGGATACATTATACGGTCAAATCGACTCTGTTGCATCTGGTCAAAAAACAGTTGCTGAATGGCAAAAATCTGTAGAAGAAGTTAGCCAAAAACTAAAAGCAGCAATTGAATAATTCAAATAGAATGAATTAAATAGGAGTGGGATGCGAAGCGATTTTCGAGGATGAAAATTCCTTCCACCCACTCTCATTTTATCTAAAAACGGTCGAAAGAGGGCAGAACGATGAAAAATCGTAGAAAAAGAGAGAAAAATTTATTTATTCTCGCGTGTTTATCACCTGCACTAATTTTATTCTTTACGTTTCTAATTTATCCAACGATTGAAGTATTCCGCATGTCTTTATTCAGATGGGGCGGTTTCTCAAATGACAAACAATTTGTCGGATTGGATAACTTTAAAATCTTATGGCAAGATGAAAATTTCTTTAGAACCATTCAGAACACAATCTTACTGATTGTAGTGGTAACACTCTTTACAGTAGTATTGGCTGTTCTCTTCGCAGCAATTCTTTCAACAGAAAAGATTCGCGGCAACAACTTCTTCAGAATCATTTTCTACATCCCTAATATTTTATCAATCGTAGTTATTGCAGGGATTTTTTCAGCAATTTACGATCCGAAAGCTGGACTTTTAAACGCAGTTTTACCAGAAGCATGGAATAGATTATGGCTAGGAGATCAAAGTATTGTTATTTACTCACTCGCATTCGCATTAATTTGGCAAGCGATTGGGTACTACATGGTTATGTATATGGCAGGGATGGCCAACATTCCAGCCAGCTTGTATGAAGCAGCTGACCTTGACGGGGCTGGGAAAATCGGTAAATTCTTTAACGTTACATTACCATTGATTTGGAATAGTATTCGTACAACATTAACATTCTTTATCATTAGTACAATTAACTTAAGTTTCTTACTTGTACAAATTTTGACAGACGGTGGACCAGACGGATCAACTGAAGTGTTCTTAAGCTACATGTTCAAACAAGCTTATACAAACTCTTCATACGGATACGGTATGGCAATCGGGGTAGTTGTCTTTATATTCTCATTCGGATTATCAGGTATCGTAAGTCATATTACGAAACGCGATATTCTTGAATACTAGGAGGGGAGATCATGAAAGGAAAAACTCGTTCATTCGAAAAGCTCTATAAAGCTTTTATATACGTAGCGCTAATTACATTAGCGATTAGTATTATTGTGCCAGTGGGCTGGGTCTTCTTAGCTTCTGTTAAAGAGAATAGAGAGTTCTACGGATCTCCATGGACAATGCCAGAAGGATTCTACATCCAAAACTTTGTGGATGCTTGGAATAAAGCAAAAATGGGCGACTACATGATGAACTCAGTAATTGTTACAGCATTAGCGTTAACAATTCTTGTAGTGGTAGCCATTCCTTCTTCTTATGTTTTAGCACGTTATAAATTCCCAGGAAGTCGTTTCATTAACTCTTTACTAAAAGGTGGATTATTCATCAACGTAAACTATATCGTTGTACCAATCTTCTTAATGTTACTGGACTGGGATAAAGGACTAAAAGGATTCGGCATTAACGGATTCTTCCTTAACAACATTTTCGTCTTAGCAATTGTGTATGCAGCGACCTCATTACCATTTACGATTTATCTATTATCAAACTTCTTCAAGACATTACCAACAACGTTTGAAGAAGCAGCATCCATTGACGGTGCAGGATATTTCACAACAATGATTCGTGTCATGACACCAATGGCAAGACCAAGTATTATCACCGTAATCTTATTCAACTTCCTTTCATTCTGGAATGAATACATTATCGCTCTTACATTAATGCCTGGTAAAAACCAAACATTACCAGTAGGGTTGAAAAACTTAATTCAAGCGCAACGTGGGGCAGCTGAATACGGACAATTATATGCAGGGATGGTATTAGTAATGTTACCAACATTAATTCTATACATTCTTGTTCAAAATAAATTAACACAAGGGATGACATTAGGCGGCTCTAAAGAGTAATCGTCATCGCAGGAGGAAAGAAAATGGGTAAAACAAAAGGGCGTTTAACCCTACCAAGTGAATCGAATTTTCTTGAACAGACTAAAGAATTGCTCGACCGTTGGGGTGCAGATGCAATTCGCGATAGCGATGGAACGAAACTCGATGAAGCAACCAAACAATTAGATGCAAAAATCTATACAACCTACTTTGTAGCACGTAACCATAATGATTTCATCAAAGATTATATGGAAGAGTGCCAACAAATCTTCGTCATGTCAAAATTCTGGTTAGCTACAGAAGATACGCTAACGATTCCATTTATGGAAGGCTACTTTGAAGACCAAGTGCAACCAGACTATGTACATGATCCAAAAAAATATTGGGAAGTCATCGACCGTACAACTGGAGAAGTGGTTCCAGTGGAGAGATGGACTGTCCATGAAGAAAACAACACGATTACCATCGAAGGTACTCGTCCTTTCCATGAGTATACAGTGTCGTTTCTAGTGTATGCGATTTGGGATCCAACTCAAATGTACAATCATATTACGAATAACTGGGGCGATGTTCCACACGATATTCCATTTGATGTACGTGGACCTCATTCAAATCAATTCATGCACTCTTATTTAAAACAATGGTTAAAAGACAATCCGGATACGGATGTAGTTCGTTTTACAACGTTCTTCTATCACTTCACATTAATTTTCAACAACTTGGGAAAAGAAAAATTTGTGGACTGGTTTGGATATGGTGCCAGTGTATCGGTTGCAGCACTTGAAGCATTTGCCAAGGAAAAAGGCTATCGCTTAAGAGCGGAAGATATTGTGGATGAAGGGTACTATAACTCAACATTCCGCACACCAAGTAAAGCGTACTTAGACTATATCGACTTCATTCAAGCATTCGTTGCAAGAGAAGCCAAGAAACTAGTCGACGAAGTACACGATGCTGGTAAAGAAGCCATGATGTTCTTAGGAGATAACTGGATTGGTACAGAACCATACGGACCATACTTCGAACAAATTGGTTTAGATGCAGTGGTGGGTTCTGTCGGAGGTGGAGCAACCCTTCGTATGATTTCAGATATTCCACACGTAAAATATACAGAAGGAAGATTCTTGCCTTACTTCTTCCCAGATGTATTCCGTGAAGGAAATGATCCTACGATTGAAGCCAATAAAAACTGGTTATCTGCAAGACGTGCGATTATGCGTAACCCTGTAGACCGTATCGGTTATGGTGGTTATTTAAGTCTTGCATACAAATTCCCTAAATTTGTCGACTACATTGAGCATGTCACAGATGAATTTAGAGAAATCTACGATATCGTAAAACATACAAAACCTTATACTGGTTTGAAAGTCGCTATTTTAAACGCATGGGGACGTTTAAGAACTTGGCAAGCACACATGGTTGCCCATGAACTTCCATACAAACAAATCTATTCTTACCTTGGAATTATGGAAGCTTTAAGTGGAGCTAGTGTGGACGTAAGCTTTATCAGCTTTGACGATATCATTAATAATGGAGTTCCAGAAGGTGTCGATGTCATCATCAACGCGGGGGATGCCGGTACTTCATTTAGCGGTGGAGAGGTTTGGAAGAATGAAACGCTCATTACACGCATTCGTGAATTCGTGTATAATGGCGGAGGATTTGTCGGAGTTGGGGAACCAACAGCCGTTCATCATCAAGGAAGATTCTTCCAACTTGGAGATATTTTGGGTGTTGAAAGAGAAATGGGATATAGCCTTTCAACAGATAAATACTTTACAAAAGAATTAAAAGAACACTTTATTATCGAAGATGTTGAAGATGTTCATAAGATTGACTTTGGGGAAAATATTAAAAACGTGTATGGCTTAACGAGTGCAACAGAAGTACTTGAATTTAGTAATCCGAAAGTAAGCGCAGGTGGCGTTGAAGAAGGAATCGTTCTTCCAGCCAATGCCGAAGGAAAAGAATTCGGGGAAATCCATCTTGCGGCTAACCTTTACGGAAAAGGTCGTGGGGTTTACATCGCAGGACTTCCATACACACCAGAAAATACAAGATTATTAATGCGTGCGTTATTCTACGCAGCGAATAAAGAAAGCGAATTAACAAAATGGTATGCAAGCAATCCATTAGTGGAAGTACATGCTTATCCTGAAAAAGGAGTGTATGCAATCGTGAATAATACGAACGAATTGCAATCAACACTCGTTTATGATGGCGAAGGTGTATCAAGAAGAGTGGAGCTTGAACCAAGCGAAATTAGATGGGAGAAGATATCATGAATCCTAAAGTGAAAATTTGGATCCGCGTCGTATTGATGTTGGTATTCTTATACGTTGTTATTTTGGGGCATCAGATGATTGGAAAAGAAGGCGTTGCAACAATGCTTGTTGGCTTAGCCGGATTACTTCTCTTGCTATGGGATTACAATCGTCCGTACTCTAAATCGATGAAGCGTTAATAAAACTTAACTAGGAACAGGGGCTTGTTTACCAACAAGCCCCTGTTCCTGTTTTCATATACACAATATTTAAAATATAAATAATGCAAACCAAAGGTTTGTGATTACTTCGATTCCTTGCAGATTCTTCTATAGTAGCTGTAAAAGGGGACCGGTTCGAGCCTGTAGTCTCTCACCTTTAAAGTTCAAAAATGGGAGTAAGGGATAAATCCCCAACTCCCATTAATTCACTTTTAATCCTTTTTCCTTTTACTGCTACTATATGAATCTAGCAAGGATTCTCCGTAATCACAGTGTTTTTAAATATTGTGTTATGCAAAGGAAAAGGGAAGGAAGATGGAGGAGGATAAAGGGACCGGTTCGAGCCTGTAGTCTCTCACCTTCAAAGCTCAAAATAGGAGTAAGGGATAAATCCCTAACTCCTATTAATTCACCTTTGATCCTGATTCCCATTACTGCTACTATAAGAACCCGACAAATCTTCTTCGTAATTACAGTGTTATTTTAAATATTGTGTTCTGCTAAGAAAAAGGGGGAGGAGAAATTGGTGAAATTTCTTATAGGAATTTGGTTTATTAAAAGATGAAAATATCGTATAATAGAAAAGAAATTGAAAGGAATGGGGGATAATATGAAAGGATTGTTTATCACGATGGAAGGTCCTGATGGCGCTGGGAAAACAACGGTCATCAACCAACTGATTCCTTTGTTACAAAAACACTCGCTCGTGGATATTATTTCAACAAGAGAACCTGGTGGGAGCCGCATCGCTGAAGATATTCGAAACGTCATTCTGGATGTGAATAACACAGAAATGGATGAGAGAACAGAAGCGATTTTATATGCTGCGGGTCGTCGCCAGCATTTAAAAGATCGTATCTTACCGAACTTAGAAAAAGGAAATATTGTTTTTTGTGATCGTTTTGTCGATAGCTCATTGGTTTATCAAGGGGTTGCTCGTGGGATTGGTGTAGAAGAAGTGGCACAGTTAAATCATTTTGCAACGGATGGCTTATCACCAAGTACGACGCTTTATTTAGATGTGCCGGCTGAAGTAGGCTTGGAACGAATTCAAAAAGCAAGAGGGAACCGTCAGTTTGACCGCTTAGATCAAGAAGGCTTAAGTTTCCACACGATGGTTCGCAATGGATATTTAGAGTTAGTGAAAAAATATCCGGAAAGAATTGTTCCGATTGATGCGACAAAATCCATTGAAGGAGTAGTGGAAGAGTGCTTCCGCATTTTAGTGGAACGATACCCAAAATATTTTACAAAATAGGAGAATGAAATCATGAAATTATTAATTGCGATTGTACAAGATAAAGATGCACATTTATTAGGAGATGAGTTTGCACAAGCAAATATTCGCGCAACTCGTTTATCAACAACAGGTGGATTCTTACGCGCAGGAAATACTACTTTCATCATTGGGATTGAAGAAGACCGTGTAGAAGACGCGTTAAATATCATCAAAGAAAACTGCCAATCACGTGAACAAATGACTGTGCCACCAGTGCATATCGACAGCATGCTTGATAGTGCACTAACAACTCCAATTCCAGTTCGTGTAGGCGGAGCTACAGTATTCGTATTACCTGTAGACTCATTCTTACATTTCTAAGATGGAAAAGATGCAAGAAGCATTTATTCGTGCCATCGATAACGGTCAGCTAAGCCATGCCTATTTGTTTGAAGGAGCAAAGGGAATTGGAAAAGCGGAGACGGCAAAGGAAATCGCAAAAATGCTTAACTGCACGAAGCGAACAAAAGGCGAGCCGGCTTGCTGCGAGTGTGAACATTGCACAAGGATTGACCATGGGAACTTCCCAGATTTTATCGTGGTAGAACCTGAAGGCGCAACGGTAAAGGTGGACCAAATCCGTATGCTGAAATCGCAGTTATCAAAAACAGCGATGGAGTCGAGTGCGATTGTTTGTGTGATTCATGCAGTCGATACGTTGACACAAGGCGCTGCGAATAGCTTGTTGAAGTTTTTAGAAGAACCAACGGGAAATATCCACTTTATTCTTCTAACAGAACATCTCAGCAAGGTACTGATTACGATTCAATCGCGCTGTCAGATTATTCGGTTCCAATCAGATGCAGGAGAAAATATTGTTTCTACGCTGAAAGAACGAGGAGTTCCGAATGCAACGGCACAATTATTATCGCAACTGACGAATAATAGTGACCAAGCGGTAGAGATGCTCGAGAGTGAAAGCTTTGGACAGCTTCGTCAAGAAAGTTGGAATTGGTTTGTCCGCGTATTTACGAATCGTACGATGGCCTTTGTCACGATTCAGTCTCAAGTAATGCCGCTCTTAGCGACGAAAGCCGATAGTGAGCTGTTTTTAACGCTATTACAAATTTATATCCGCGATGCCTTGCTGGTTGCACGAGGTGTCGAAGGAGCCATTATTCAAAGTGATAAACTTGCTACGATGAAGAGTTTTGCAAGTCATCTCACCGTGAGTCAGTGGATTAAAGAACATGAGAAAATGACCAACGCCATTGCCAAAGTAGGTGCCAACGTTGGAGTTCAAGCAGTATTAGAGCAATGGGTATTAAAAATTCCAAAATAAGATAGGAGGTGCGTGAATGCCAAACAGACAATTATATGATCGAATCGAACGTTTAACAAAACAAACTTTGTTGCAACTACACGAGCTCGAACAGATTTCTGAAGAGTTGCAAAAAGTGATCGAAGAGAATCATAATTTAACGATGGAAAATCGTCACTTGAAAGATCGTTTAGACGAGTTAGAGCCAAACACGCACACGAAGAAAGTGGCTAAAAAGAAAAAAAGAAGCCAATCCATCATCAACTTAGAAAATATCTACGACCAAGGATTCCATATTTGCAATTTATACTATGGAAAACGTAGAGAAAACGATGAAAGTTGTATGTTTTGTACAGAAATCTTGTATAGCGAAGATTAATGCGTAAAAAGAGCAAGATTGTCATATAAAAAGCCAATAAAGTACTAAAAAGAGCCTGTCCATGGACGGGCTCTTTTGTTATAATAAAAGATGAAATCGTTTTATCTTTTTTGGGGGGAAACAGTATGAATCAAAAACAATCAAAACCAAATGTCATCCTCATCGTAGTGGACCAAATGCGTGCGGATGCATTATCGATTAACCGGGATGATGATTTAGTGGTGACACCAACGCTAGATATGATGGCCAGCATGGGATATAACTTTGAAAATGCGTACTCACCAGTGCCAAGTTGTGTGCCAGCAAGAGCTGCTCTTTTAACAGGGATGGACCAAGAGAAGTCAGGAAGAGTGGGATACGAAGATGAAGTGCCTTGGAACTACACGAATACACTTCCTCAAACATTCAAGGATTTAGGGTATCAAACAGAATGTATCGGGAAAATGCATGTGTATCCAAGCCGTAAGCGCATGGGATTTGACCATGTTCTCTTACACGATGGGTACTTACATGTCGACCGTAAATACAATAAAGCGTACGGAGAAACTTTTGAACATTCGAGTGATTACTTGGCATGGATTAAGCAAGAACTCGGAAGCGATGCAGACATTATCGACGATGGAGCAAACTGTAATTCATGGGATGTCCGTCCGTTTGAACTTCCTGAAAAATACCATCCAACGAACTGGATTGTGAGCGAAAGTATTCGTTTCTTGAAGAGACGTGATCCAAGCGTTCCGTTCTTCTTGAAGATGTCGTTTGAAAAACCACATGCGCCGCTCAATCCACCGAAATATTTCTATGATTTATATATGGATAAATTAGGGGACGTATCGGACTTGCATATCGGGAACTGGGAAGAACTCGAAGAGAAAATTCCAAGCCTTTATGCGAAACGTGGTAAAATTCCAACGGACGCGCAAAAGAGAATGTTGGCTGCGTACTACGGCTTAATCACGCATATCGATAATCAATTAAGTCGCTTCTTAACAGCCGTTGAGGAATTCGATTTACTCGAGAATACCATCTTCTGGTTTGTAAGTGACCACGGGGATCAGCTCGGAGAGCATTATTTATTCCGCAAGGGGTATCCTTACCAAGGGAGTATTAAGATTCCAGCGTTTATCTTCGACCCAGGGAACTTGATTGCGGGGACGAAGAAGAGCGTCACACAACTTGTGAAGATTCAAGACGTTTTCCCTTCACTTGTAGAACTAGCGACAGGTGAAAAAGTCGAAACAGACGGTAAAAGCGTTCGCCAATTATTATTTGGCGAGTTTGCAGGATGGCGAAACGAATTCCACGGAGAACATAGTCTAGGCGTGGATTCTAGTCAATATATTTTAACAGATGAATGGAAATTTATTTGGTTCCCTGTCAAAGACGAGTATCAACTCTTCCATATGACAGAAGATCCAGAGGAAAAATGCAATTTAATTGCGGAAACAAAGTATACTTCTCTCGTGAATGAGTTCAAAGCAAAACTCGCACGTATTTTACAAGATAGAGAAGAAGGGTTTGTCCGAGACGGACAGCTTTGCCAAGTTCCGTTAGAACGCATCGTTTCCACTCTAAAGAGAGGTCGATAATATGAATTTTGTGCCTTTAAAATCTGGCATCTTTCAAATGGGAGATGCTCATGGCCAAGGCTTTATCGAAGACCATGAGGCACCACCCGTAATGAAAAAGGTGCTCGCGTTTGAAATCGCGGATACGACCGTGACGAATCGTGAGTTTAAAGCCTTTGTAGATGCGACAGGGTATACTACAACGGCAGAAACGATAGGAGATTCTTATGTGTTTCACCTATTAGTGGACCCCAAAAAAAGAGCAGAGGTTGCACATGTATCAGGTTCACCTTGGTGGCTTCTAGTGCCAGGCGCTTGTTGGAATCATCCAACAGGGCCCGAGTCTTCCATTGACGAGGTGATGGACCATCCGGTGGTACACGTATCCTTGCAAGATGCATTAGCCTATTGCGATTGGGCAAAGGTATCTTTACCAACAGAAACGCAATGGGAATACGCCGCTCGTGGCGGTACAACGACGCAATTTCCGTGGGGGGATGAACTCGAACAAGACGGAGAATTTCATGCTAATACTTGGCAAGGAGATTTTCCAAATATGAATACGAAAGCAGACGGCTTCTTAGGAACGGCACCCGTGAAGAGCTTTGACCCAAATGGATACGGACTCTATCAAATGATTGGAAATGTCTGGGAATGGTGCTGTAATCATCGCGGAATTCCGTTTGAAGAAATCGAAGAAGACGCCTCTCAACCGATTAATTTTGAATATGAATATGCGATTCGTGGAGGTTCTTTCTTATGCCATTGCTCTTACTGTAACAGGTATCGTGTTGCAGCTCGTAATGGTGCATTATGGGATTCAACCTCGAGCCATTTAGGATTTAGATGTGTTCGGAATGGTGGAGGTCGCTAATGCACATTATTATCTATAGTATCATCGTGCTTTGTGCGACGATGATTGGAGCCATTACCGGTTTAGGCGGAGGCATTATTATTAAGCCTGCCTTCGATTTTGTAGGCATCGATACCACAAGCATGATTAGTGTGTATTCGACGGTTGCCGTGTTTACGATGTGTCTTGTTTCGATTTATAAAAGAAGTAAGCAAGGATTTCATGTCAAAAAACAAATCGCTTTAGGCCTGGCATTCGGGTCGATTATCGGTGGAAAAATCGGAGACGTGATTTTCCTTCATGCCGTAGAAAGATGGGGGAGTCAGGCAGTGAGTGCGACCCAATCCGTGATTCTATTTCTATTACTTGGGGGCATTATTTTATTCACGATTAATAAGGAAAAGATTCGAACGCTAGAAGTGAGAAATCTTGTGGCGATTGTGACGATTGGGCTAACAGTTGGTATGATTTCAGTCTATTTAGGGATTGGCGGAGGACCGCTGAATATTGCACTTTTGGTCTACTTCTTCTCGATGAAAGCCAAAGATGCGGCAGCCTATTCGATATTGATGATTTTCTTTGCACAGATTATTAAGATGGGAACCGTTAT
This sequence comes from uncultured Streptococcus sp., assembly GCA_963540995.1. GTDB lineage: Bacteria > Bacillota > Bacilli > Lactobacillales > Aerococcaceae > Granulicatella. Next base: position 32,722 of record CAUTST010000004.1, on the reverse strand, counting down.
TCGTGACTTTGAAAAATACAACAATGTCAGTCTCGTGATTTTAGCAATTGCGATTTTTGCGGTACTCGGTGGTTGGATTGGAACGAAAATCCAACTGAAACTCACGCACGAAGCCGTTGAAAAACTTTATCTAGGATTGATGGCAATTCTAGTATTGATGACGGCCTTCAATGTATTTAAATTTATCGGAGTATAAACAAACTCCCAAGCAGTATTGTTGCTTGGGAGTTATTTTTTTGCTTGATCGTAGAGGAAATTCTCATAAAATTTATGCCCTGTTGATTATGAAAAATCTTACGGATTCCATAATAGCGGTAATGGGGAATGATACCAAAACGAATTAACGGGAGTTAGGAATTTATTCCTTACTCCCGTTTTTGAGGCTTTGGAGGTGAGAGACTTCGGCTCGAACCGGTATCCCATTACCGTTATTATGAAGATATCCGTAAGGATTTTGAATTATCAATAATCAAGTACGGAACCTTTTTTATGCATGGATTTCCTTGTAGACTTCTTGCTTCTTGAGGCCAAGATGTTTGGCAACTGCCTTAATCGCATCTTTCTGCGTAAGGCTTTGATGCTCCATAAACCAGTCGACTTGCTCTGCAATGGAAAGCGAAGCGTCAGGTGCATTTTCTTCTAACGCGCCTGAAAGAGCAGTGGTCACTTCGTCTGGATTTTTAGGTCCAATTAAGATGCAACATTCGCCTTTTAATTCTTCTTCGCTTACAAGAGATGCAAGTTCTGCGGCTGTTCCGCGAATAAACTCTTCGTAAGTTTTCGTCAACTCACGGCATAAAACGACAGATTGTTGTTCGCCATAGACGAATTGAATCGCCGAAAAAGTATCTTTCAATCGGAATGGGGATTCGTATAAAATCACAGTCTCACTATGCGTGCGTAACTCTTCGAGTGCAGCGATTTTTTCTTTCTTCTTCCGTGGTAAGAACCCATAGAAATAAAACGGCTGAGGAACAAGACCACTCGCGATAAGAGCCGTAATTCCCGCATTCGCTCCAGGAAGAGGGATTACTGGAATTCCTACTGCAACACAGGCTTGCACGAGTTCGAATCCAGGGTCGCTAATCGAAGGGGTACCGGCGTCACTTACTTGCGCAATGGTTTTTCCTTCTTGCAACCACTTGATGACTTGTGGGATTCTCTCCTGTGTATTATGTTCATGGAAACTCTTTTGTGGAGTCTCGATTTCAAAATGGTTGAGTAACTTTTGCGTATGACGCGTATCTTCGGCAAGAATTAAATCGACGTCACGAAGAGTATTGACCGCACGGAAAGTCATATCTTCTAAGTTTCCAATCGGAGTAGGGACAAGGAATAGTTTTCCTATGCCTTCAGTTCGATAACTCTGTTGTCTCATGAGGGTGTTCTCCTTCTAAATAAATAATGACAGGACGCGTGACTGTGGCGCCAATCGTCTGTAGAAATGTTTCCTTTTGGGGGCGAGAGAATTTCTTGAACGCTGCTTCTGCCTTCATGGCCTCTTGCTTTGTGGCAAATTCTTTCGCATAGAGCAGAGTCACAGGGGTTCTCACCCTTGTATATTTAGCCCCTTTTCCGGCGTTATGCGTTGCGATTCGTTTCTCCAAATCGACCGTATAACCGGTGTAAAAGGTCTGATCCTTACAGAGAAGGACGTACATAAAGAATTGACTCATGCCTTGTTCCCCCAGAGGATACTTCTAATTTTTTCCGTATATTCTTGATGCTCATCGAAAACCGTAATCGGTGGGAGTACCTTAAGCCCTCCAGGAAGTCCGTCCTTCATTAATTCGATAAGGACAATGTTACTTTCTTTGCCTTCTTTTGGATAGACAAATTGCACTCGTTTTGCCTCGAGTCGGTGATGCCTTGCCGTTGTTAAAATATCCGTAAGTCGGTCGGGTCTATGCACCAGATAGGCTTTCCCTTTCATCTTCAAGAGACCAGAAATTGTCTCCAGCAAGTCAACGAGAGGCAGGTGCACTTCATGACGGGCAATCGTATAAGCTTCCTTTAAATTAGTTTGGTTCGTGTCGTTAACCTTGAAATAAGGCGGATTGCAAGTAATAAAGTCGACCGAATCTTTCGGGATGATGCCTTTTAACTGACGGATATCCTGATGGATAAACGTGATGCGGTCTTCTAAGTCGTTGAGTTGGCGGGTACGCATAGCCATATCGAAGAGCTGTTCTTGGATTTCAACAGCGGTAATGTGATTTTGCGTCTTATGGCTGAGTAAAAATGCCACCGCACCATTTCCAGAGCACAGGTCAACAATGGTGGCCTTTCTACTTCTTGCGATATTGGCAAAGTCGGCTAAAAGGACGGCATCTAGTGAAAACGAGAAGACCTCACGACTTTGAATGATATCGATATTTTCTTTTTCGAGTCGATCGAGTCGCTCATGTGTTTTCAATAGGACTTCCTTTTTTGTCATTTCCTTCCAACTCCTACAATTACTGTATCCAAAGTGTAACAACAAATTGGGTATGGCGCAAGAAGAGACACTATATAAGGAAGTTCCCTTCGAATTCCAACGGATTTATTTATACATTGCTGTAATGGGATACCGGTTCGAGCCTAGGTCTCTCACCTTTAAAGCCTCAAAGAGAATGTACGGAATAAATTCCTACATTCTCTATTTCGCATTTAATATGATTCCCCATTACTGCAAGTATAAAATCCGTTGAATTCTACGGAATCTTAAAGCGTCATTATCCATTTGTAGCGGAAGGAAAGAAAAAATACTCGATATACAACTTTAGGTTTAGAGAAGGTTGGACGAAAAATCCACCTTAGGTCCTATGATTTCATCTTGGAAGTTCGGTACACTAAGAATGTAATCAAGAACGAACCATTAAGGGGGAACCAAAAATGAATCAAAAAGATAGAATTTTAGAATTAGTAGACAAAGGAATTATTTCAGCAGAGGAAGCAGTAGTCTTACTCGAAAAAATGGGTGAGAAGGCAAGTGTTACAGAACAACCCACTTCTAGCCAATTAGACTCTGTCATGGAAGGTGTGGCAAGTGCATTTACTCAATTCTCTGCGAAAAGCGACCAAGCAGATGACGCGATCCAAGTAGTATTGAAGCGTGCGAAAGAAATTGATCGTCGTATTGATGAAATCAGAACGGCGGAACAATTGGATTCGTTAACCGTTGAGGAAGAAATGGAACTAGTTCGCCTGCAAGAAGAAGCCGAGCAACTGAATAACCAATATAAGAGCTTGTTACAAGAAAAGAAACAAGCCGATGCAAAAGTAAAAGCTGAGAAGAAACAGGAATGGGAAGAAACCATTCGAAATGCGAAGAAAAAAGTGCAAGAAACAGACTGGGAAGAAAAAACACGCAAAACTGCAGGGAATCTTTCTTCATGGGCAACCAAATTTGCAGAATCTGTTGTAACCATTGCCAAGACTGCCGTTCAATCAGTTGAAATCAATTCACCATATAAAGAAGCGAAGAATGGTAAAAAAGTACCGTACCACTTCCATCAAGTCATTGATGAAGCAAGTATCCTTGATTTCAAAGTGGCAAACGGAATTATCCGAGTGAAGACCGTTCCTGGAAACGCGATGACGATTGAAGGAAATTGCCGTGTAGCGACACAAGATGAAGAGTTCTTCGATGCAGAAGCGTTTATTCGTGACCGCGTGAAGGTTGGAGTAGATGAGGATACAATTTACGTGAAAAGTTTAAGTAAACGAGTATATTGCGATTGGACCATTTCACTTCCACAAAAAGTCTATGACTATGTGGCAATGAAAGGATTAAACACAACGATTCATTTGAAAGAATTAGAAGGAAAAGATTACTACTTCGAAGTGGATAACGGAAATATTTACTTGAAGGATGTCAAAGGGGTTCTGCTCGAAGCAGAAACCGTTAACGGAAATCTTAAATATGAACAACTCGATTTCAAAGATATCGTCTCTGAAACGGTGAATGGGAATATTTATCTCGATGGTCAATTCCTAGGCACGAAATTAGAAGCCGTAACAGGAAATATTAAAGTAGAAGTAGCACATCCAGAAACGAAAAAAGTAGACGTTGAAACCGTCAACGGAAATATTAAGATTGAGGTTGCTGAAGAAGTCGGACTGGAAGCAGATATCGAGACATCCCTTGGGTCCATTCATTTCGATGAAAGTGTCTTTGAAGTGATTCGACAAACGAAGGATTTAGCCGAAAGAAGTGCATTGATTCGTAAAACTCGAGACTCAATGACAAGAGTAGTGGCAGAAACCACCACTGGAAATATACAAGTGAACCTGCTACAATCAGATACAAGTAGCAAGAAAGAAGGATAAACAAAATGAAAAAATTAAGACGTTCAAGGAAAGATAGAATCGTTTGTGGAGTTATGGGAGGTATTGCAGAATACTTTGAAGTAGATTCAACAATTGTGCGTATTTTATTTATTCTTTGTTGTTTCACAGGATTACCTGTATTCTTATACTTCTTACTTGCCTTTATAATCCCAGAAGAAAGCTCAGAGTATTATCGAGCAAATAGACGCAGAAATACGTACTATTACACTTCTGGACCTTCTCGCCCGCGTAAAACAGCGCGACGTGTAGAAGAAGATGATGACGATTGGAGTGATTTTTAGTGTCATTTACTAAGAAAATTGCCATTAACACATTAGGGTTCTTGGTGATTGCGTGGTTTATTCCACAATTTTATGTTACAAACTGGGTTGCAGCGCTTGTTGCAAGTATTGTGTTAGCCTGCTTAAACTTGCTCGTTAAACCGATTTTATTCTTGTTAACGTTGCCGGTAACGATTGTAACATTTGGATGCTTTAGCTTTGTGTTAAATGCGATGATGTTAAGTATGACATCTTGGTTTGTGGGACCTGGATTCTCATTCTCAAGCCCACTCATTACCTTAGTGGTAAGCATTCTTTTAACGATTTTCCAACGCTTTGTTGAAAATCTAGTTGACTAATAGCCAAACAAAAAGCGACCAATTGGTCGCTTTTTTGTTTGGATTGAATTAGTATTTCACAACCATTAATTGGCCTCTATTGTATTCGGCAAGGAATACTTCAGAAACATCCTGAATATTTTGGGCAGCAAGTTGTTCAGTAACCCAATCTTCTGTTTTATCAATATCATCGAGTACATTTCGTTGAATGACCCCATCTGTAATGACTGGATATTTTGGATTCTCTTCACCAGCTTTTGTCAAGATTAGTTGACCATTTTGCTCTAAAATCGCACTTTTTACATCGCGAATAGAGAAGACTCCTTGTGCGCGAAGTTTGAAGGCAACTTCTTGAGCCGTTAGACCAGCCGAACGCACATTTTCAACATCAATTTTCCCACGTTTAATTAATTGTACAGGTTCTCCGTCAATCATATGTTTTACTTTATTATTATTTGTTTTTAACCAGCGAAGGCTTAGTACTAATGCAAACCAAATTAATAAGATGATGCAGTATTGTAAGATGGTAATGGACGGATTATAAATCACACCACCGATAATTCCCCCGAGTACATAGTTTTGTATTTGGTCGCTTGCAGATGTAGGAGCGAGGTTTCCTTTTCCTGTGTAGTTGATAACAACAATTAATGATAATAGTCCTAGCGCAAGTTTGATTGCGACATCGATATACGAAAAGCTCATCTTATTCAGCCTCCTTAATCGTCACTTTTGGATTTTGTAATTCCATTTTTTCGAGTAGGTAATGTTCAGGTTTATCTCCAGTTACTACTCGATAGAATTGATCGCCAACTTTTATGATGGCTCCATCTTTTGCAGCCTCAGTATTAATATAAATATCTTCTTTATCTACGTTTAAATCTTGAGCAATCGTTTCAACGAAGCGAAGTGCCCCAGAATATTGATTTTCTGAATTTTTAGAAGACTGTAAGTCAGCAATCTTAGAGCCAGCAAGAATTAAGATACCAATCACGGCGATTAATGCTAATTCGCGGAATTTTGTATCTTCTTTATTTTTAAAATAACGATATAAGGCAATTGCTAAAATGGCAATTACTAAAAGTGTAATTCCAAATTGAATATAATTAATTTGTTGAACTTTACTTTTTAAAAATTCATATGAATAAAATTGCATGTTTTTTCCTCCTGTTTGGGAACTTAGCTTATTATATAAAATATACAAGTTAGTTGTCTCCTATTTTGGCAAAATGAACAGATAGTTTAATAAAATCTAAAAGCATACAAGAAAGCGCTCAAATATGGTATAGTAGAAGGGTATAAAGAAATGAGGGATAATATGAAAAGTGTTACGGTTAGAGAATTGATCAAGAATATTCATTTAAAACCTATTTATGGTGAGGAGTATCTGGAACGTCCAATCGTTACGAGTGAAATTTCCAGACCTGGATTAGAATTAGCAGGCTTCTTAAATTTCTATCCAGCGGAACGTATCCAATTATTAGGGCGTACAGAAACTTCTTTTGTGGCATCCATGGATGAAGGAATCCGCTTAGAAGTGATGGAACGTCTTTGCAAACCAGAGACACCATGCTTTATTATTTCTAGAAGGTTAGACCCACCAAAAGAATTAGTGGAAGCTGCTGCAAAAGCACAAATTCCAATCTTACAAGCAACTTCAAAGACAACACAAGTATCTAGTAGTGTGACAAACTTCTTAGAAGGAAGATTGGCAGAGCGTTCTTCAGTACACGGGGTATTACTCGATGTATTCGGGATTGGTCTTTTAATCACTGGGGAAAGTGGCGTCGGTAAATCTGAAACGGCCTTAGAACTTGTGCAAAAAGGGCACCGTCTTGTTGCGGATGACCGTGTGGAACTATATCAATATGATGAATTAACATTAATCGGGGAAGCCCCAGAAATCCTAAGCAATTTAATCGAGATTCGCGGAGTTGGTATCGTAGATGTAATGACTCTCTTTGGTGCAGGAGCCATTCTGAATCAAAAACAAGTCGATTTAGTGGTTCATCTTGAAAACTGGACGCCAGATAAGAAATATGATCGTCTAGGTGGAAATATGGAAATTGTTGAATTGATGGGGGTTGAAATTCCGAAAATTCGCATCCCCGTGAAGACTGGTCGTAACGTATCGATTATCTTAGAAGTAGCGTGTATGAATTTCCGTGCGAAGAAAATGGGATTCGATGCAACAGAAAGCTTCACGAATCGTTTAACACAATTAATTGCAGAAAATAAAGAAGTTTAGAGGTCAGTTACATGAATGTTTTAGAAATGGTTTCGACCATTAATCCGATTGCGTTTGAAATCGGTGGATTACAAGTTCGTTGGTATGGGATTATTATTGCTTTTGCCATTTACTTAGCGACAACACTCGCCGATAAAGAAGCGACTCGTAAAGGGTTTCGAAAAGAATTTATTATCGATTTAGTATTTTGGGCTGTGCCTCTTGGATTCGTGGGTGCGCGATTGTACTATATTCTCTTTGAATGGCAGTACTACTTAGCAAATCCTTCCGAAATTATCCAAATTTGGCATGGTGGCATTGCCATCTACGGTGGTGTTATTGCTGGAGCAGCAACCGTCTACTGGTTTGCGAAAAAAGAAAAAGTATCATTTGCATTACTCTTAGATATTTTGGCACCTGTTGTTTTACTCGCTCAGGCGATTGGAAGGTGGGGAAATTTCACAAACCAAGAAGCACACGGAGAAGTCGTAACACGTGCCTTTTTAGAAGGTTTGCATTTACCGACCTTCATTATTGAACAAATGCATATCGATGGAGTCTATTACCATCCAACTTTCTTATATGAATCACTTTGGTCATTCGTCGGCGTATTGATTTTATTCTACTTACGCAGACGTAAAGGCGTAAAGGTGGGTGAAATCACAGCGGGATACTTAATGTGGTATTCATTTGGACGCTTCTTTATTGAAGGGATGCGTACAGATAGTCTCTGGTTGTTTGGTGTCATTCGAATTTCGCAATTAGTTTCGATTGTGTTATTCTTAATGGGCGTCGCTATTATTGTAGTGAGAAGACGCAGAGTTCCAGCTGTACCAGATTATGTATCAGTAGATAATCCGCAATCTCCAGCATTGTTTGGAAAAGCGTAAAGGAGAAATACGATGAAAAAAATAGCTATTTTAGGAGCCGGTTCATGGGGAACAGCACTCGCAATGGTTCTTAGTGAAAACCATCATGAGGCTCGCTTATGGGGAAATAACGAAGCGCAAATTAAAGAAATTAATGAGCGCCACACGAATGAGCATTTCTTACCAGGAGTTTTCCTAGATCCGTCTATTCGAGGGTATTTAGATTTAGCTGAAGCTGTGAAAGATGTAGATGCGGTATTATTCGTACTGCCAACGAAAGTGATTCGTTTAGTGGCAAAACAATTAAATGGATTACTAGAAAATAAACCGATGATTATTCATGCAAGTAAAGGGCTGGAACAAGAAACGTATAAACGTATTTCAGAGATTCTAGCTGAGGAATTGGACCGTGACAGCTACGAGGATATCGTGGTGTTATCAGGGCCAAGCCATGCAGAGGAAGTTTCTCGTCGTGATATCACAACGATTACGGCAGCATGCGAGAATTTAGAATCTGCGAAGTTTGTGCAAGAACTCTTCAGTAATTCCTTCTTCCGTGTCTATACGAATACGGACATTGTAGGGGTTGAAATGGGAGCTGCACTTAAAAACGTCATCGCAGTTGGAGCAGGGGCTCTTCATGGATTAGGATATGGAGACAATGCAAAAGCAGCATTAATGACAAGAGGATTAACAGAAATCAGTCGATTAGGAGTTGCGTTTGGGGCTGACCCGCTAACCTTTATTGGACTTAGTGGTGTGGGAGATTTAATCGTAACATGTACGAGTGTTCATTCTCGTAACTGGAGATGTGGGGACCAAATCGGAAAAGGCGTTCCGCTTCAGACGATTTTGGAAAATATGGGAATGGTTGTAGAAGGGGTAGAAACGTGTAAAGCCGTCTACGCTTTGGCACAAGAGAAGAATATCGAAATGCCAATTACAACTGCAGTTTACAATGTTTTATATAAAGGACATGATGTTCGCGAAGAGATTCAACGCCTCATGGGTCGTGAATTTAAATCAGAAGCATCCATTAAAGAACACCAATAAACTAAAGAACACCAATAAACCAAAACGGAGGAAAACACATGACAAAAGTTAGAAAAGCAGTCATTCCAGCAGCAGGGTTAGGAACTCGTTTCCTACCAGCAACAAAAGCGATGGCTAAAGAAATGTTACCAATCGTAGACAAACCAACGATTCAATATATCGTTGAAGAAGCTCTAGCATCAGGAATCGAAGATATCTTAATCGTCACTGGTAAGAGTAAACGTCCAATCGAAGACCATTTTGACTCAAATATCGAATTAGAGTCAAATCTTGAAGCAAAAGGAAAGACTGAGTTATTAGAACTTGTTCAAGAAACAACAGGAATTAACTTATACTTCGTTCGTCAATCTTATCCAAAAGGACTAGGGGATGCTGTTCTTCAAGCAAAAGCATTCGTAGGTGGCGAGCCATTCGTGATTATGCTTGGGGACGATATTATGCGTGATGAGGTTCCTTTAACAAAACAATTGATTGAAGGATACGAAAAAACACATGCTTCAAACATTGCGGTAATGGAAGTTCCTCATGAAGAAACGTATAAATACGGAATTATCGATCCTGAAAGCCAAGTGGAAGATGGATTATTCAATGTACGTCGTTTCGTCGAAAAACCAAAACCAGAAGAAGCACCAAGTAACTTAGCGATTATCGGTCGTTACTTATTAACGCCTGAAATTTTTGAGATTTTAGAAAAACAAGAACCAGGTGCAGGTGGAGAAGTTCAATTAACAGATGCCATCGATACATTGAACCTTACTCAAAGAGTGTTTGCAAAACAATTTAAGGGTGAGCGTTTCGATGTGGGTGACAAGTTTGGTTTTATGAAGACAAGTATTGAATTCGGTTTAGAACATCCAGAAATCAAAGATAACTTAAAACAATACATCATTGAATTAGGTAAAGAACTCGAAGGAACTTTAGATGAGCAATAAAGTTGCCGTTTTAAAGGGAGTATCTTAAACTAAAAAATGAAGGGGAGCGTTGGACTTTGTCTCAGCGCTCTTAGTGTATACAAAAGGAGAATCTCTGATGGAAGAAAGAACAATTTATGATGTAGTCATTATCGGAAGTGGCCCTGGTGGGATGACAGCAGCACTTTATACTTCTCGTGCAAATTTAAAAACATTAATCCTAGAAAAAGGGGTTCCTGGTGGAGAGTTATTAAACACTTCAGATGTAGAAAACTATCCTGGTTTCCCAACGATTTCTGGACCAGAATTAGCTGATAATATGTATAAAGGGGCAATGCAATTCGGCGCAGAATATGCATACGGTCAAGTGTCAAAAATTGAATTAGAGGGCGACCTTAAAGTGATTACAGCAGGGAAGAAAACATATTATGCCTATGCAGTCGTCATTGCGACTGGTTCTTATCACCGTAAATTAGAAGTTCCAGGTGAAGAAGAGTACGCTGGACGTGGCGTTTCATACTGTGCAGTATGTGATGGAGCCTTCTTCAAAGATAAGAAAATCTTCGTTATCGGCGGAGGAGACTCAGCTGTAGAAGAAGGAACGTATTTAACACAATTCGGACACAGTGTAACCATCGTTCACCGTCGTGACCAATTACGTGCGCAAAAAGTATTGCAAGACCGTGCATTTGCCAACGAAAAAATCGACTTCTTATGGAATTCAGTTGTTGAAGAATTTGTAGGTGACGGTTCAAAAATCACTGGTGTTCGCGTGAAAGATGTGAATACAGGTGATGTGACAACCCATGAGGCGGATGGTGCCTTCATCTATGTGGGCCTATTGCCAGTTTCGGATCCATTCAAAGACTTAAACATCACAGATGCAGAAGGTTGGATTGTCACAAACGAGCAAATGGAAACTTCTATTCCTGGAATCTTTGCAGTGGGCGATGTTCGTCAAAAAACATTACGTCAAATCACAACAGCTGTTGGCGATGGCGGACAAGCAGGGCACATGGTTTATAACTATGTCGAAGAAATCAAAGAAAAATTAGCTAAATAATTGAAGAAACTCTAATGTGGCTTGTGTTGCATTAGAGTTTTTTTATTTGTGAAATGAAAAGAACCAAATTTATATAAAATTTTTCATTATCATTACAAATTCATGGGATAAAATACTTTTTATAAAAATTGTGATAGAATAAGAAAAATAATGAAGGTGGTGAATGAATGAATCGCAAAGTTTTAAAAGGATTAGGAATCGCAGTTTTTGTACTGGCATTGATGGCTTGTTCTCGTAGACCAAATCAAACAGCCAACAACGCAGATCCGGTTGTTCAAATTTCTAAAAACAACGCAGAAGCTGGAACGTCTACTACGGCTCAATCAACAACGACTTCTCCAGAGACAACCAGTGATACAACACGTAATGCGAATAATTTAGCACGTGAGGCCATTGCAGAAATTGAAAAACGCAAAAATGTCGTTTTAGGCGAGAACTATGAGATTATCATTCAGGCACAAACAAATGACTCGGTTGACATTCAAATCCGTCATATTGAGAATTCAAACGCCTCAACTTATGGATTTTTCCGCTATCATGCTAACGATAAAAGGTTAGAAGAGATGGATAGTACAACCGGGGAATATAAATCAGTAGAGTAATCTTAGAAAGTTGGTTTTATATGACAAATACAGTAAATTTAGATTGGAATAACTTAGGATTCGACTATATTAAAACAGACTTACGTTACATCAGCTATTACAAAGATGGCCAATGGGACGAAGGGGCTTTGATTGAAGATAATGTATTAAAAGTTGACGAAGCTGCAACAGCACTTCACTACGGGCAACAATGTTTTGAAGGCTTGAAAGCATACCGTTGTAAAGATGGTAGTATTAATCTATTCCGTGTCGACCAAAACGCGGCTCGTATGGCTCGTTCATGCCGTCGATTACTGATGCCTGAGTTTCCAGAAGAACGTTTTATTGAAGCCGTGAAAAAAGTGGTAAAAGCAAACGAACAATGGTTACCACCATATGGAACTGGAGGAAGCTTATATATCCGTCCATTCATGATTGGGGTAGGAAATAATGTTGCGGTTCGTCCTGCGACAGAATACATTTTCTCCATCTTTGTAATGCCAGTAGGAGCCTACTTTAAAGGTGGCTTAACACCAACAAACTTCATCGTTTCGGAATATGACCGTGCAGCACACGTAGGTACAGGGGCAGCCAAAGTCGGCGGGAACTATGCGGCAAGCTTACTTCCTGGTAAAGAAGCCAAAGAACGTCATTTCAGTGACTGTATTTACCTTGATCCATTGACACATACGAAGATTGAAGAAGTAGGGGCTGCGAACTTCTTTGGGATTACAAAAGATAATCAATTTATCACACCTTACTCTCCATCAATCTTACCAAGTATTACAAAATACTCATTGATCTGGTTAGCAGAACACCGTTTAGGCATGACTGTTAAAGAAAGCGATGTATATGTAGACCAATTAGATATCTTTGCAGAAGCAGGAGCTTGTGGTACTGCCGCAGTTATTTCTCCAGTAGGTGGAATTCAAAATGGAGACGACTTCCATGTGTTCTATTCTGAAACAGAAGTGGGTCCTGTCACACGTCGCCTATATGATGAATTAGTGGGCATCCAATACGGAGATGTCGAGGCTCCAGAAGGTTGGATTCAAAAAGTTTTATAAGAATAAATTTTTCAAAAAATCCGTGGTAATCTGAATTGACAAAGCGACACGCATTTGTTAATATATACCAGTATGAAACTCAATGAGTTAATGAAATAAATTGAATGAGAGGTGTCATCCATGCGTATCAACATTTTATTAGAATGTGCTGAAACAGGTGAACGTTTATACTTAACAAGCAAAAACAAACGTAACAATCCAGAGCGTTTAGAATTAAAAAAATATTCTCCAAAATTACGTAAACACGTTGTCTTCAAAGAAACTAAAAAATAATTTTGAGAAATTCCAAAGAGTTGGGCTGCTGCCTAACTCTTTTTTTGTGCTTGGGTAATAAGACCGCAGGTCTTTAACGAATCATTTGGGTCTCTATAGTCGCTACAATAGCTGTACCGGCGTGAGCCTTGCGTCTCACTGCCTATCGAGCCTCAAAGTAGGAGTAAGGAATAAATTCCTAACTCCTACTTATTCGCATCGATTACACTCGCTATTGTTGCTACTATGGACCAAATGATTCTTCAGACCTGCTTGTGTAAAAATGATAGGCAGTGCCTATTTTTTGGATTGCTTATTTTTTGTTTCTTTGGACAACGTATTTAGAAATTTTGTCTCGGGTGAACAGAAGCGAGTTTATGAGTGCTTCGTACGGGCTTGTAAAAATGGTGGGTCTTTTTTGGACCAAATGATTCTTTAGACCTGCTTGTTAAAAAGAGTTAGGTTGTGCCTAATCTTTTTGAATTTCGCATTTTTTTGTTTCTTTGACAATGTGTTTAGAAATTTTGTTTCGGGGGAACCAAAACAAGTTTATGTGTGCTTCGTACAGTTTTGAAAATACTTTAGGTCTTTAATGAATCATTTGGGTCTCTATAGTAGCTACAATAGCTGTACCGGCGTGAGCCTTTCGTCTCACTGCCTATCGAGCCTCAAAGTAGGAGTAAGGAATAAATTCCTAACTCCTACTAATTCGCATCGATTACGCTCGCTATTGTTGCTACTATGGACCAAATGATTCTTTAGACCTGCTTGTGCAAAAATGATAGGTAGTGCCTAACATTTTGGGTTTTGCATTTTTGTTTCTTTAAAATCAGATGTTCTGAAATTTTGTTTTTCAAAAAATAGGAAGTAGTATATTTCACCAGATTTGGTGAAAATGATAAATCATGTAACGGTTTCTATTTTACTAAGAATGCAAAGAGGCTTGCGGAGGGGGCATGGGATTCTATAATAGCAGTAATAGGGGATGGCGCTAAAAGCGAATTAGCGGGAGTTGGAAGAATTTCCTTACTCCCGCTTTGAGTTTTAGAGGTGAGAGACTTCGGCTCGAACCGGTGCCCTATTACAGCTATTATGAAGATATCCCATGTCCAAAAGCGAGCCTCTTTTCTCTTAGGCAGAAACAGAAAAATCGAACTGTTCATGGTTTGTGTTCACAGAGATGGGGATATCATGTATACTAGAACAGGTGATTATTTTGGAAAAACAAAATTTTATTACGACGGGGCACATTAATCGGGTGATTTTAACGATTGCGACTCCGTTAATGATTAATAATTTAATTCGAACTTTATACAATTTGACGGACGGGTTATATGTGGCACAACTTTCTGCGGAAGACTTTGCGGCAACCGCGTTTATTTGGCCCTTGAATTTCTTGTTTATTTCTCTTGGAATGGGGATTAGTGTTGGAGCGACGGCGCTCATTGCTCAGTATTTTGGAGCTGGAAAACTTAGAGATGCGAAGCGTTATGCAGGAAATTCGATGGTATTAACGTATTTCTTTGGGTTTGTGCTATCTGTACTTGGCTATTTCCTTGCTCCTCTATTCGTGGAATGGATGGGAGCAGAGGGGTCCTTCTTAGCAAAATCCGTATCGTATTTGAAAATTAATTTCATTGGACTGTTCTTTGATTTTTGCTACTTCGGCTATCAATCCTTGCTAAATGCACAAGGAAGAACACGCACGATTACGATGATTAGTGCGGCGTCTTCGATTGCAAACGTGATTCTAGATCCATTCTTTATTTTTGCGACGATTCCGTTTGTCGGCCTGACTGGGTTGAACTGGGGGATTGAAGGGGCAGGATGGGCGACCGTTATTGCAAAAGTACTATTATTAGTGCTTGCCATTCGTGCCGTTCGTAAAGAATCAGACATTCAAATCAACTTAAGACATGTCAAAATTGACAAAGATGTGATGAAAGAAATCCTTAAAGTCGCATGGCCATCTGCCTTCGGGTATGGTGGAGCTGCGTTAGGATTCACCGTCTTAAATGGACTCATTCAGTCGTATGGAACGTCGGTACTCGCTGCGTATTCGATGGTAAACCGTATTTCGGATTTACTAACGCAACCACAGATGGGAATCGGTGCGGCATTAACCGCCATCATCGGACAAAACATGGGGGCAGGTCTTTATGACCGTGCGCATGCCATCTTTAGACGAGCATTACTATGGGTGCTTGTGATTTCAACAGTCGGATGTATTATCGTCTTCTTCTTCCAGTCACCGATTCTTGGAATTTTTATTAAAGATAGAAGCGATGCTGTTCTTTGGGCCAATGCCGTTGAGTATTTGAACTACACCGCCTTTATCATTTTCTTCATGGGAATGTTCTCGGCGTATAATGGATTCTTCCAAGGATGTGGCGTGACCAAATACTCGATGAATATGTCAGTGGGCCGTCTTTGGGTGTTACGCCTACCAATCATTTGGGCGCTAGGAGCCTTTACAGCACTCGGGGCAACCGGTGTATGGATTGCCATGTTATTATCAAACGCGTTAACGGTTCTTTATGGACATATCGTCTATAAGACAAAAGATTGGAGTACATTACATTATGCGAAAGGAAAGCAGTCATGATTAAAGATTTTATTCATTATTATAAACCGTATAAAAAATTATTCTTACTCGATTTTACCTGTGCAGTGATCGTGGCCATTCTTGAGCTTGCTTTTCCAGTAATGGTGAGAAGTGTCATTGATAACATCGTGCCATCTCAAAACTTACAACAAATTCTACTTGTGGGGGCAGGGCTACTGGCACTGTATGCCTTCTCGACAACCTTGAATTTTATCGTTGTGTACATGGGGCATATTTTAGGGATTAATATTGAAACGGATATGCGTCGTGAGTTATTCGCGAAGATTCAAAAACAATCCTTCTCTTTCTTCGACAATATGAAAATCGGAGAATTGATGAGCCGCTTATCGAGTGATTTATTCGACATTAGCGAATTGGCGCACCATGGGCCAGAAGAATTCTTTATCGCCGTGATGACCTTAATCGGTTCGTTTGTGCTGATGTATCAAGTGCATCCAACACTGGCGCTATTGACGATTTTCTTCGTTCCGATTATTGCGGTGGCACTGGCGGTATTTAATCGTCGCATGTCTGCAATTAATCGAAATATCTACAAAGGATTAGCCAACTATACGGCAGGACTCGAAAATGTACTGAGTGGGATGCGTGTGGTGAAGGCCTTTGCCAACGAAAGTCATGAACAACAACTCTTCGAAGAACTCATTCAAGAGTATCGCTCGAATAAAATTTCGTTTTATCGCACGATGGGAACGAGCAGTAGTTTCAACTACTTATTGATGCGCAGTATTAATCTCTTCAGCTTAATTGTAGGAGCGTACTTCACGGTCATTGGTGATTTAACAGCTGGTGAGTTAGTCGGGTATATCTTACTAGCCAATGTATTCGTGGGACCAATTAATAAGATGAACTCAATGATTGAACTGTATCCAAAAGGGTTTGCGGGATTTCGTCGTTTCAAAGAATTAATGAATGTCGAAATCGATATTGAAGACGCACCCGATGCCATTCCTGCTCCAGCGTTTGAAGGACGTGTGGAATATAAAAATGTAGGGTTCGGATATGAAGACGAGAAGAAAGTGTTGGAACATATCAACTTGACGGTCGAACCAGGGCAAACTGTAGCCTTCGTTGGGCCAAGTGGGGTTGGGAAGACAACGCTCGTGAACTTATTGCCTCGTTTCTATGATTTAAAAGAAGGGGAAATCTTGATTGATGGAACCAATATCAACCGTTTCACCTTACAGTCTCTTCGTCGTCAAATCGGTATCGTGCAACAAGATGTATTCCTCTTTAATGGAACCATCCGAGAGAATGTATTGTACGGTAGACTCGATGCGACAGATGAGGAAGTAGACCGTGCCATCGAGCAGGCAAAACTGAAAGAAGTCATTGAAGATTTAGAAGATGGAGTGGATACCCATATCGGAGAACGTGGTGTGAAATTGTCAGGCGGACAAAAGCAACGTCTCTCCATTGCCCGTATTTTCTTGAAGAATCCTTCTATTTTAATCTTGGATGAAGCAACAAGTGCGCTTGATACGCAAACGGAGAAGTTTATTCAACAATCATTTGACGAGTTGGCAAAAGGCAGAACGACCTTTATTATCGCTCACCGTCTTGCTACGATTAAAAATGCAGACCGGATTATTGTCGTTACAGAAGATGGACTGACAGAAGACGGCACGCATGAAGAATTACTCGCACAAAATGGTGCGTATGCGGCTTTATACAAAGCACAATTTAAATAGTAGAAAAATGCGGAGTAGGAATTCGTTTCTTGCTCCGTATTTGTTTTAGCCTTTTTGAATTTATTGCAAACTATGATACAATGACCCAGAGAAAACTTAAGGAGAACGTTGATGAGTATTTTAAATGTAGAAAAATTAACACACGGCTTCGGAGAAAGAGCCATCTTCAATGATGTGAGCTTCCGTCTATTAAAAGGGGAACACATCGGACTCGTTGGGGCAAACGGTGAAGGGAAATCCACCTTCATGAATATCGTGACAGGTCAATTACAACCCGACGAAGGAAAAATCGAGTGGTCAAAAAATGTAAAGGTAGGATACTTGGACCAACATACCGTCCTAGAACCAGGAATGACCATTCGCAGTGTTCTTCAAAAAGCCTTCGACGATTTATTTGTAGCAGAAGCGCGTATCAATGAATTGTATATGGCAATGGGAGACGCAAACGAAGATGAGATGAACGCGATGCTGGAAGAAGTGGGCGAGTTGCAAGAGCGATTAGATAGCCACGACTTCTATATTCTGGATGCTAAAATCGATTAAGTAGCGCGTGCATTAGGTGTTGCGGCATTTGGGATGGATAGCGACGTGAGTGAACTTAGTGGTGGGCAACGTACGAAAGTATTACTTGCAAAACTATTATTAGAAAAACCAGATATTTTATTACTCGACGAGCCAACAAACTATCTAGACGCAGAGCATATCGAATGGTTGAAACGCTACTTACAAGAATACGAAAATGCATTTATTCTAATTTCGCATGATATTCCATTCTTAAACAGTGTCGTTAACTTGATTTACCATATGGACAATCAAGAGTTGAACCGTTATGTTGGAGATTATGATCAGTTCCAAGAAGTGTATGCAATGAAGAAATCGCAACTCGAAGCAGCGTATAATCGTCAACAAAAAGAAATTGCGGACTTGAAGGACTTTGTTAACCGTAATAAGGCGCGTGTTGCCACACGAAATATGGCGATGTCCCGTCAGAAGAAACTGGATAAGATGGAAGTTATTGAATTAGCCAGCGAGAAGCCAAAACCAAAATTCGACTTCAAGACTTCTAGAGCTCCGGGGCGTTACATCTTCCAAGCCGAAGATTTAGTGATTGGATACGACCGTCCATTAACAGGACATATTAATCTTGAAATGGAACGTGGCCAAAAGATTGCGATTGTTGGGGCGAATGGGATTGGGAAAACGACACTCTTGAAGAGCCTGTTAGGAATTATTAAGCCATTGAACGGAAAAGTAACGCGTGGGGACTATATCGACCTTGGATATTTCGAACAAGAAACGCCAAAAGGAAATCGTAAGACTGCCCTAGAAGAAATCTGGGATACCTTCCCATCGATGACACAACCAGAAGTACGCGCGGCACTCGCTCGTTGTGGATTAACCAGTAAGCATATCGAGAGTCAAGTGCAAGTACTCAGTGGGGGAGAGCAAGCAAAAGTTCGCTTCTGCAAGTTAATGAACGAAGAGTCAAACGTTCTCGTACTCGACGAACCGACAAACCACTTGGATGTAGATGCCAAAAATGAGCTCAAACGTGCATTCCAAGAATATAAAGGAAGTATATTAATGGTGTGTCACGAACCTGAATTTTACGAAGGATTAGTAACCGATATTTGGGATTTTTCAAAATTCGCATAAAAATTAAAATCTTCACTTTTAGGGAAGAAAGTTGATACAACCGCTTACAAAGTAGGGCTTGCATTTAGTTCAAGTCCTGCTTTTTTGTGTAAAAAACCGCAAAATAGATTAGGGGGGCATTTAGAAACGTGATACCTATAGGATTTGCTGATTTTGTTTGAATTTCAAAGAAGATTCATGAAAAGGAATGAAAATGTGAATTTTCTTAGAAAAATAGAAATTTACATACTCCGTTTTCAAAAAAAGTAGGGTTGAATTTATAAATTATTTACAGTAGAATATGCGCTGTAGAAAAGATATTAACAAATTTTATATATAGTGTGAATTGTGGATAAAATGTGAAATTTGTTGCGTCTTTTCGAGTAGTCTTGTTCGTGAGTTCGCGAACCAAAAAATAAAAAGAAAAGGAAGTGTCCAAATGAAAGATATCTTTAGCAAGCGTCAACGTTTCTCATTACGTAAATTGACGATTGGCGTATGCTCAGTCTTATTAGGAACAGCGATTTTTGCTACGAATACAGTGGCAGCAGAAGAAGTATCTGCTACAGCAGCGGAAGCAACAACAGCAGCAGTAGCACCGGCAACAACTGCTGAAGCAACTACTGAGACTGAAACAACTGCAGCACCAGTGGCAACAGAAGAAACAACTGCAGCTCCAACAGCAGCAGAAGAAACAACTGCAGCTACAACAGCAGCAGAAGCAACAATAACAACAGCAGCAACAGCATCTGGAGAAACTCCAAGAACACGTTCGAGACGTGCAGTTTCACAAGGAAGCGATACGTCACCAGTAGCTGTTGAAACAACTCTTAAAGATGGCGTAACAGTAGATCCTGTAATGTCAAACCCTAACGGGGCAAGTGTACAATCACGTGACATTACTGACTCTAGCTATAAAAAAGCAGATACAGGTTATACTTTCCACGTTGTAAGTTTAACAAGATTCAATGAGCGTTATGGTGTAGACTATTATGTTCGTGCGTCAAAACCATTCGATACTTCTGATGAAGTGACTCTTGAATTAGTGGATAAAAAGACAAATACAGTTCTTGAAACCAAGAAACTCAATAAAACAAGTGGAAATGTTTCGTTCCAAACAACAACTCAAGCCTCAAATTCACAAATGACATTTGTAGGGGTTTATACAGAAGGAACAGGCGCAGTTAACTCAACAGCTCCATTTATCCAATATCATTATGACATTGACCCTGTAATTAAATCTTATGAAAATAAATCAGGAAATACGCCTGAAGAGCAAGCTCAGAAGAAATTGTTCACTGATGTTATGAATTCACGTACAAGTACGGATATTTTTAATGCGGTAGAACCAGCTTATGAAGGACGTACAATTACTGATACAAATGGTAAGATTCCAACAGTAGTGGATAATGCAACATATTATCGTGTTGTAGATAAATCTAATGCGACTTATCAAGCAGGCCGTACAGAAACAACGGCTCAAACGTATATACCAAATGGGAATGAAGTGGAATTAGCTTCTTATACACTTAAAGCAATGGAAGGTCAAAATTTCACTGCTTCAGGAGAACGTCAATTTGAAGGATACCGTTTATATCAAACAATTGACCCAGATGCAACGACAGGGATTGTATCTCGTCCTTATGTAGTTGGAACTAAATTTATGGATGCTGATCGTTTTGGCATTAAACGTATTAAAGAGGTTGTTGGTGAGGATGGTTCTGTTGTTGTTCGTGTATATCTTTTAGATCCAAAACAACAAGATAAACGTTCCGATGGTTCATTAAGTACTGATGGGTATATGCTTATTGCTGAAACAAAACCAATTAAACCAGGAAGTAGCAATACAGAGGAATTAGCTTATGTTAAGAGCCCTCTAACTACAATTCCTATCACAAATTATCCTAACGGTAAAGAAGTTAATTTTGGTTTCCAAACAGCAGCTGGCTACACACCATATAAAACAGTATTTGTTCCTTTCTTAGGGGATGGTATTGGTGCTGGTTCTCCAAACCAACAATTGAATGATGGTGTAAATGGTATTGGTACTAACGTTGACTTACTTAACTCATTAGCGCCATACAAACCACGTGTTTATTATTATGAAAAGATTGAACCAGTTACCGTAAAACCTGAATTCAAGAAAACATTAGAAGGTCGTAACTTAGTAGACGGCGAATTCAGCTTTACAATTAAAGAACAAAAATCTTCTCCAGATGGACACGAAGAAACTGTTCAAAATGCAGACGGTAAAGTTTCATTCAGCGAATTAACATTCAATAAAGTAGGTACTTACAAGTACAAGATTACAGAAACAGCAGGTTCTGATGCGGATGTTGATTACGATGCAATGGAAATTACGATGACTGTTGAAGTGACTCAAGACGCTGCTGGCGTGTTAAAAACTAAAGTAACTTACTCTGCAGCAGGCGGCGAAACTTCAAAAGCGGATGACCAAGAGTTCAACAACTACGTGGTTTCTCCAGTAACAACTAAATTTGACTTCACTAAGAAATTAGAAGGTCGTCCATTGAAAGATAAAGAGTTCAGCTTTGTATTGAAAGATGCAGACGGTAACGAAATCGAAACTGTGAAAAACGATGCAGACGGTAACGTAACATTCTCAGCATTAAGCTATGACAAGACTAAAGTGGGAACTCACAAATATACTGTTGAAGAAGTAATCCCAGCGGCGAAAGAAGATCGTATGGACTACGATACAATGAAAGCCAACATCACTGTTACAGTGTCTAAATCTGGCCACGTATTAACAACAGTAACAACCTTTGCTTCAGAAGGCGGAAACGCTACTGGCGCGGATGATAAAGAGTTCAACAACAAAGTAACTCCACCGCCAACAACTCCAGAGTTCAAGCCAGAGAAATTCGTTGTAAATACTGAAAAATTCGATATTACTGGCGATAAACTAATGGATGACGATGATGAGTTAACAGATGAAGTAGCGGACACAAACGCAAACCCATATGCTGACAAATCAACAAACAACGAAGCAGAAAACATCAACGGTAAGACACTTAAAAAAGGTGACAAATTCTACTACCAAGTTTGGTTAGATACAACTAAATTCACTGCTGATCAAAACATCCAATATGTTGGGATCACTGACGATTACGAAGAAGACAAATTAGATGTGACTACAGATGGCATTAAAGTGTACGACAGCGTAACTGGGGAGGATGTGACTGCTAAATTCGATATTAAAGTAGAAGACGGTAAAATCAGTGCCACTTCTAAAGCAGAATTTGTAAATGAAGACAGCGTCATCGATACAACTAAATTCGCATTCGGTCGTTACTATAAATTTGATATCGCAGCAACAATCAAAACAACGGTTAAAGATGGTATCGATATCGAAAATACAGCAAGCCAAATCGTTCACGTATACGACCCATACAACAAGACTGTTGAAAAACCAGAAAAACCAACTCAAAAACGTGTTGTGAATATTCCAGTTTCTGTTGACTTTAACTTCACGAAGAAACTTGAAGGTCGTGAGTTGAAAGACCAGGAGTTCAGCTTTGTATTGAAAGATTCAGAAGGTACTGAAATCGAAACAGTGAAAAACGATGCTGACGGAAACGTTAAGTTCAAAGCCCTTGAATTTACTAAAGATCAAGTGGGAACTCACAAATACACAATTGAAGAGGTTGCTGGTACAGACGCAACAGTGACTTACGATAAGATGAAAGCGGAAGTAACCGTTGAAGTATCTTATGACGGAACTGCTAAAGCGTTAATTAAGAACGTGACAGATGCTCCAGATAAAGAGTTCAACAACACTGTTACACCTCCAACGACTCCTGAATTCCAACCAGAGAAATTTATCTTAAACAAAGAAAAATTCGATATCACTGGTGATAAATTAATGGATGACGATAACGAGTTAACAGATGAGTATGCTGAAACAAACGCTGATCCTTATGTAGATGGAACAGACAACAACGAAGCAGAAAACATCAATACGAAGACTGTTAAACGTGGTGACAAAGTGGTTTACCAAGTATGGTTAGACACAACTAAATTCACTGCAGCTCAAAACATCCAATCTGTAGGAATTACAGATAACTACGATGAAGCTAAATTAACTGTAGAAAAAGCAAACATTAAAGCTTACGACAGCAAGACTGGCGCAGATGTAACAGATAAATTCGACATCACTGTTGAAAATGGCGTGATTACTGCAACTTCTAAAGCTTCATTACAAAAATCTTTAGGAGATGCTGAAAATACTCAAGTGTTAGACACAACTCAATTCGAGTTCGGTCGCTACTATAAATTTGATATCGTAGCCACTGTTAAAGATGATGTTGTTGCTGGTGCTGATATTGAAAATACAGCGAGCCAAATCGTTCACCAATACGACCCAACATCTAAGACAGTGAAAACTCCAGAAAAACCAACTCAAAAACGTGTTATCAGTGTTCCTGTGACAGTTGACTTCAACTTCACTAAGAAACTGGAAGGCCGCGAGTTGAAAGACCAGGAGTTTAGCTTTGTATTGAAAGATGCAGAAGGTACTGAAATCGAAACAGTGACAAATGATGCTGACGGAAACGTTAAGTTCAAATCACTTGAATTCACTAAGAAAGAAGTAGGAACTCATAAATACACAATCGAAGAAGTTGCTGGAACAGATACGACAGTGACTTACGATACAATGAAAGCGGAAGTAACGATTACAGTGAACTACGACGGAACTGCTAAAGTTCTTACAACGAACGTGACAGACGCTCCAGATAAAGAGTTCAACAACACTGTAACTCCTCCAGAAACTCCAGAGTTCAAACCAGAGAAATTCATAGTTACTGAAGAAAAATATGATGTAACTGGCGACAAGTTAATGGATGACGATGATGAGTTAACAGACGAAGTGGCAGACACTAATGCAAACCCATATGCGGATACGACTACAAACAACGAAGCAGAAAACTTAAATACGAAGACTGTTAAACGTGGCGACAAATTAGTGTACCAAGTATGGTTAGATACAACTAAATTTGACGCAAACAACAAAGACTACATCCAATCAGTTGGTATCACTGACGATTACGATGAGGCTAAATTAACAGTGGATGCTGCTAACGTGAAAGCTTACGACAGCGTAACAGGCGCAGATGTAACGGACTTATTCGACATCACTGTGAATAATGGCGTTGTAACAGCAACATCTAAAGCTTCATTACAAAAATCTTTAGGCGACGCTGAAAATACTCAAGTATTAGATACAACTAAATTTGCATTTGGTCGCTACTATAAATTTGATATCGTAGCAACAGTGAAAGAAGATGTGAAAGCTGGCTCAGATATTGAAAATACTGCGGTTCAAGTAGTAAACCAATACGATCCAACATCTAAGACTGTTAAGACTCCAGAAAAACCAACTCAAAAACGTGTTGTAAACATTCCTGTTGAAGTAGAATTTAACTTCACTAAGAAATTACAAGGTCGTGAGTTGAAAGACCAGGAGTTCAGCTTTGTATTGAAAGATTCAGAAGGTACTGAAATCGAAACAGTGAAAAACGATGCTGACGGAAACGTTAAGTTCAAAGCTTTAGAATTCAACAAAAACCAAGCTGGAACATATAAATACACCATCGAAGAGGTTGCTGGTACAGACGCGACTGTTACTTACGATAAGATGAAAGCGGAAGTAACAGTAGAAGTGAAATATGACGGAACTGCTAAAGCACTAATCACAAAAGTGACAGATGCAGAAGATAAAGAGTTCAACAATACAGTAACTCCTCCAGAAACGCCAGAATTCCAACCTAAGAAATTTGTCTTAAGTGAAGAAAAAGTGGATATTACAGGTGAGAAATTAGTAGACGACGACAGTGAATTAACAGATTCAGTTGCGGATACAAATACAAATCCATATGCCGATAAGTATGACAATAACGAACCAGAAAATATCAATACAATGTTTGTTCGTAAAGGGGATAAGATTGTATACCAAGTATGGTTAGATACGAAGCAATTTACTCAAGCGCAAAATATCCAATCAGTAGGTATTACAGATGATTACGATGAAGCAAAATTAGATATTGACGTTGCAAACATCAAAGCTTATGACAGCGTAACTGGCGAAGAAGTTACAAACTTATTTGACATCACCGTTGAAGATGGCGTGATTAAAGCAACCTCAAAAGCTTCATTACAAAAATCTTTAGGCGACGCAGAAAACACTCAAGTACTGGATACAACTAAATTCGCATTCGGTCGTTACTATAAATTTGATATTCTTGCTACTGTGAAACAAGATGTACCTGCAGGCTCAGATATCGAAAATACGGCTGTACAAATCGTTCACCAATATGATCCAACATCTAAGACTGTTAAGACTCCTGAAAAACCAACTGAAAAACGTGTCGTAAACGTTCCAATTACCGTTGATTTCAACTTCACGAAGAAACTAGAAGGCCGTGAATTAAAAGCGGGAGAATTTAGTTTCCAATTGAAAGATGATAAGGGTAATGTGATTGAAACAGTGAAGAATGACGCTGAGGGTAAGGTTAAATTTAGATCTATTGAATTCTTTAAAGGCGACGAAGGAACTCATAAATTTACTGTAGAAGAAGTGACTGGAAAAGATGCGACAGTGACTTACGATACAATGAAGGCTGAAATCACGGTCGATGTTGCATATGACGGAACTGCAAAAGTTCTAACAACAACTGTAACAGATGCACCAGATAAAGAGTTCAACAACACAGTAACTCCTCCAGAAACACCAGAATTCCAACCTAAGAAATTTGTTGTGAAGGATGAAAAATTCGATACTACTGGCGATAAGTTAGTAGATGACGATTCTGAGTTGACTGATGCTGTAACTGATACAAAAGCAGACCCTTACGCTGATAAGACTGATAACAATGAAGCTCAAAATATCAACACATCAACTCTTAAGAAGGGTGACAAAGTGGTTTACCAAGTTTGGTTAGATACAACTAAATTTGATGCAAACAACAAAGATTACATCCAATCAGTAGGAATCACAGATAACTACGATGAAGAAAACTTAACGGTTGACGTTGCAAATATTAAAGCTTACGACAGCGTAACTGGTGAAGATGTAACTGCTAAATTCGACATCAAAGTTGAAAACGGCGTAATTACAGCAACATCTAAAGCTGATTTAACGAAATCTTTAGGCGATGCTAATGATACTCAAGTATTAGATACTACTAAATTTGCATTCGGTCGCTACTATAAATTTGATATTGTTGCGACAATCAAAGAAACTGCTAAAGATGGCGTAGATATCGAAAATACTGCGAGCCAAACAGTTCACCAATACGATCCAACGAAGAAAACAACTGAGAAACCAGAAAAACCAACTGAAACTCGTGTTGTGAACATCCCAACGAAAGTGGAGTTTGAATTCACTAAGAAATTGGAAGGCCGTCCACTGAAAGAGGGCGAATTCAGCTTTGTATTGAAAGACAAAGATGGAAATGTCATCGAAACAGTAACAAACGATGCTGACGGTAAGATTAAATTCTCTGCCTTAACCTTCAAGAGAGGCGAAGAAGGAGTTTATACTTACACTGTTGAAGAAGTGAAAGGAACAGAAGAAGGCGTAACTTACGATCCAATGGTTGCGACTGTCACTGTAACAGTAGCGAAAGACGGTAAAGTATTAACGGCTGTGGCTGGATTACCAGAAGATACTGAGTTTAACAACACAGTAACTCCTCCAAACACACCAAATACACCTCCTCAAACACCTCCAACTCCAGGTAAACCGCAATTACCAAACACAGGGGTGGAAGACTTATCATTCGTCTTCAATGCAGCAAGCATGTCACTCCTTGCAGGTTTAGGATTACTTGCGACTGGCAAGAAAAAAGAGGACGAAGAATAATCTCACCTAAGTGATTCGTTCTAACGTTTGACGAAAATCCCCGAGAGAAATCTCGGGGATTTTTTTTAAAAATATACTTGTTGCAGTAATTTGTTTGTGTTAAAATACTGTTAGATTAAGTATGCTTCTCACGTGGACGCACACACTTAAAAGTAGATTAAGCCTAGTCCTCAAGTGGGGCTAGGCATTTTTTTGTTATTGGGAGGGACGTAAGGTGAGGGAGAAACCGTTCGTAAAACACAATAAAATGCTTAAGTTGCTTCGGGAGAGAAATGTAGTTATTAGCAATGGATCAAGTGCCAAGAGAATATTGGAGCGGGAAAACTACTATTGCATCATTAATGGGTATAAGACTTTATTCCTGGAGAATAATATTAGTTTGGAGGCTAAACCAGAGAAATTTAGGGAAGGTGTTACGTTCGAAGAAATTGCTGATTTGTTTGAATTCGATAGAGAATTAAAGCAGCTAATGTTGTTTGAAATTATAAAATTTGAAAGTTTTGCTAAAACAGTTATATCTCACGAGTTTCATCGGATATTTCCAGAGAAAAATTCTTTTCTAGCTTTTGAAAATTATACGGTAGAAGAGAGTCGAACGCGGGATATTTTGAATGTGATTTCTACACTTTCAAATCAAATATCAAAACAAAGAAATAATGCGGTCACTTACTACATCGAAAATTATCAGCACTGTCCGCTTTGGGTCCTTGTTAATTTTTTGACCTTTGGAAATATTTCGAAGTTGTACAATGTTTGTGCACATACTGTTCGATTAAATGTTTCAAAAGAGTTTTCGAAGCATTATAAAATTGAATACAAAAAGCAAATACAGATATCTCCTGAAATGTTAGATTCTTGTTTAGGTTGTATGGTAATGTACAGAAATGTTTGTGCGCATGATGAGAGACTTTTCAATTACAAGGCTGTCATTAAAAACAAACGTGCTTTAGAAAAGGTACTAGAATTTAAAAAATTAGATGAATCAAATCTATTTTCAATTATAGTTTTGCTAAAGCTGTATTTGAAGAAAACTGACTATAAGAAGTTGCTTAAGAACTATAAAAGAATATTTGATAAGTACGAATCTAGATTCCATTCGATTTCAATTCAGCAAATCAAAGAAATTACAGGGTATGATGATAACTGGATAAATGAACATATGTAAAAAACAGGAGGAATGCCTCCTGTTTTTTCTTGTTTATACAGCCGCCTAGGGGAGTCGAACCCCTGTTATGAGAACCGGAATCTCATGTGATATCCACTACACTAAGGCGACATTCTTTTTTTAGTGTATCTAATTTTGAGGAATGGTGCAAGTTTTGGGAAAGTCTAACAATAGAATAGAAGAAATCGTGTTATTCGATGGGGTTCAAAAGAGAGCAAAAAAGTATAAGAAGAGAGCAACATTACCATATATGGTAATTACCAAATATGGTAATGTTTAAGTGGGAGGGAAAATTATGAAAATAGAACACCAGATTGACCCAAGAACGTTAGAGTATGTGGATAGTAGGCCGTATAAAGAAAAGGTAAAAATACTTGCTGCTCTTAAGCTGCTTGATAAGGAAGGATTAAGTCCTGCAATACTCGAAATGTGGGGGAATAAAACACGGACTAAATTAAAGATTCCAATTGTATATACTAAAGAGGAGGCTCTAAAAAATGGATCAGAATCTGAAGCGTTCAATAACACGCTTGTCATTGGATTGGGAGAACTACGAAAAAGACTTAGATTTAGATTTCACTCTAAAAGAAATGGCAGCAAGGATTACAGAGTTGAGACTAGTGTTGGGACTCTCACGTACCGAATTTGCAGAAAAGGTTGGGATAAAACCAGCGCATTTGTCCCGGTTAGTTTCAGGACATCATAATCCCTCTATTTTATTCTTAGAAGAGATGGCACAAAAAGTCGGTGCGCACGTAGAAATTTCTTTTGTGATGGATGACGGAGAAACTTGCTATGAAAAGGTTAATAGGTAGATAGGGACTTATTGAGTCCCGACGCTTTTGCAATTCTTAACCAATTTGTAATCTGAGCACGGTTGCATTTCTTTTATTTTATGTTAAAATATAAATGTGTTCAGAAATATGGATTCAAAGATGCTGGAAATAAGTGGGACGAATTTCGACCCTATCTGGAAATGATTGGAGGAAGGTTTCGATGAATTATCTTAATCTATCTCATTTATTAGTTCCAGAAAGCAGAGTCGCCCTTCAAATGCGATTCCGTATTTTACAAGCCATCTCAACCTATCAACCGATTGGACGAAGAGCCCTTGCGAAAGTGGTTCAGATGTCCGAGCGCACACTTCGTAACGAATGTGAGGATATGAAAGCATTAGACCTTATTGAAGTACAAGGTGCGGGGATGCGATTGACAGAAGTTGGTGAATTTATATTAGAACGGTCGGATGATTTGAAAAACAACTTTATCCAGATGAGTCTGGTGGAGCATAAGGTGGCTAAAACCTTAGGCGTCCAATATGTAAAGGTGGTTGAGAATTCGACAAAAACATCTAAGTTGGTTCAAGAGATTATGGATGTTCTCTTGCCGCTTGGAACTTCTATTATTGCGATCACGGGTGGTCAAACGATGGTCCGTGTCAGCGAAGGCTTCACAAAAGACATTTCGGTGAACAGAGACCTTACAATTGTTCCTGCAAGAGGAGGAATGTTTGGGTCAATGCTCATTCAGGCGAATAATGTCAGTGAGAAAATGGCGACTGGAATTGGCGCTCATCATGAAGCGTTATTCGTTCCAGAACATGTCCAACAGGCGACATTTGCACCGCTAATGCAAGAACCTTCAGTCGCAAAGACGATAGGTCTCATGAAAAAGGCGGAGTGTTTGTTATATAGCGTTGGAAGTGCTATTATAATGGGAGAGAGACGTGGCCTCACAAAAGAACAAATGGCTACGTTAAAAGAGAAGAAAGCAATTGGCGAAGCGTTCGGTTGTTTCTTCGATGCAGAAGGAAATGTGGTATTAAAAATCCCACGAGTAGGGCTGCATCTTAGTGATTTATCTACGATTCCACATTCGATTGCCGTTGTGGAAGGCGCAGAAAAGGCACCTGCTTTAAAAGCATATGCCAAATTAGCTCCAGTGGATCGCACTTGGTTTGTGATTGACAAGGAGACATCAGAGTTGGTTTTGAACGGGGAAACCCGCAAAAAATAAAAATAAAAAATTCCTAGGAGGAAAAACTATATGACAGTTAAAGTTGGTATTAACGGTTTCGGACGTATCGGTCGTTTAGCATTCCGTCGTATTCAAGATGTGGAAGGATTAGAAGTTGTTGCAATCAATGACTTAACAGACGCTAAGCAATTAGCTCACTTGTTAAAATATGATTCAACTCAAGGACGTTTCAACGGTGAAGTTGAAGTGTTAGATGGAGCTTTCCGCGTTAACGGTAAAGAAGTTAAAGTACTTGCTAACCGTAATCCTGAAGAATTACCATGGGGTGAACTAGGCGTTGATATCGTATTAGAATGTACAGGTTTCTTCACTTCTAAAGAAAAAGCTGAATTACACTTAAAAGCTGGCGCTAAACGCGTTGTTATTTCTGCACCTGGTGGAAATGACGTTCCTACAGTTGTATTCAACACAAACCACAACATTTTAACAGGTAACGAAACTGTTATCTCTGGTGCTTCATGTACTACAAACTGCTTAGCTCCAATGGCTAAAGCATTAAACGATAAATTCGGTATTGTTGAAGGTTTAATGACAACAATCCACGCTTACACTGGTGACCAAAACACATTAGACGCACCTCACGCTAAAGGTGACTTACGTCGTGCTCGCGCTGCAGCAGTAAACATCGTTCCTAACACAACAGGTGCTGCTAAAGCTATCGGATTAGTAATCCCAGAATTAAACGGAAAATTAGACGGAGCTGCACAACGTGTTCCTGTTCCAACAGGTTCATTAACTGAATTAGTAACAGTTTTAGAAAAACCAGTTACTGCTGAAGAAATCAATGCAGCTATGAAAGAAGTAGCTAACGAATCTTACGGTTACACTGAAGATCCAATCGTTTCTTCTGATATCGTAGGTATCACTTACGGTTCATTATTCGATGCAACTCAAACTAAAGTAATGACTGTAGGCGACAAACAATTAGTTAAAACTGTTGCTTGGTACGATAACGAAATGTCATACACTGCACAATTAGTTCGTACTTTACAATACTTCGCAAAACTATAATTTAAACTATAGATTTAGCTAATCGTATCTATTTTCTCAGGGCGATGGAAGCATTCGCTTCCTCGCCCTGTTTTCATAATGTGAGTAATGCACTCGCTCCAAATAAAAATGTAGGAGGCTATTTTATGGCTAAAAAAATCGTTACAGACTTACAAGTTGAAGGAAAGAAAGTTTTAGTTCGTGTGGACTTTAACGTTCCTTTGAAAGATGGCGTGATTACAGACGATAACCGTATTGTTCAAGCATTGCCAACAATCAAATACTTAATCGATCACAACGCTAAAGTGATTTTATTCTCTCACTTAGGTAAAGTGAAATCTGAAGAAGACAAAGCTAAATTGAGCTTACGTCCTGTTGCAGAACGCTTATCTGAGTTGTTAGAAAAACCAGTGACTTTCGTTCCAGAAACTCGTGGAGAAAAGTTAGAAGCTGCTATTAATGCACTTAAAGAAGGCGATGTTTTATTATTCGAAAATACTCGTTTCGAAGATTTAGATGGCAAGAAAGAATCTAAAAACGACCCTGAATTAGGTAAATATTGGGCTTCTTTAGGAGAATTGTTCGTTAACGATGCATTCGGTACAGCTCACCGTGCGCATGCTTCAAACGTTGGTATTGCTAGCCAATTAGAATCAGCTGCTGGATTCTTGATGGAAAAAGAAATCAAGTTCATCGGTGGTGCAGTAGATAACCCAGAACGTCCATTCGTGGCAATCTTAGGTGGAGCGAAAGTTTCAGACAAGATTGGTGTTATCAATAGCTTATTAGACAAAGCTGATAAAGTTCTTATCGGTGGAGGAATGGCTTACACATTCTTCAAAGCAATGGGACGCGAAGTAGGTCGTTCATTATTAGAAGTAGACCGCGTTGAATTAGCTAAAGAAATTATGGAAAAAGCTGGCGATAAATTAGTATTACCAATCGATAATGTTGTTGCTAAGGAATTCTCTAACGATGCAGTTGCAACAATCGTTTCTTCAGACGATATCCCTGCTGACCAAGAAGGGTTAGATATCGGACCTAAGACAGTTGAATTATTTGCAAGCTACTTAAAAGATGCAAAAACAGTTGTATGGAATGGACCAATGGGTGTATTCGAATTACCTAACTTTGCTAAAGGAACAATCGGTGTATGTGAAGCCATCGCAAATCTTGATGAAGCAACAACAATCATCGGTGGTGGGGACTCAGCAGCTGCTGCAATCTCACTAGGATACGCTGATAAATTCACTCACATTTCAACAGGTGGTGGAGCTTCTCTAGAATATCTAGAAGGTAAAGTACTACCAGGTGTTGCTGCAATTAGCGATAAATAATTTTAAAATTTAAAAGGAGATGTTGTGTATATGCGTAAACCAATCATTGCCGGAAACTGGAAAATGAACAAAAACCCTAAAGAAACTCAAGCTTTTGTTGAAGCGGTTGTAGGTAAATTACCTTCTTTTGACCGTGTTGAATCAGCAATTGCTGCACCTGCAGTGAACTTAGTGACTTTAGTAGAATCAGCAAAAGGATCAGACCTTAAAGTAGCTGCTGAAAACTGCTACTTCGAAGATGCTGGTGCTTTCACTGGTGAAACTTCACCTAAAGTATTAGCTGAAATGGGCGTGCATTATGTTGTGATTGGTCACTCAGAACGTCGTGAATACTTCCACGAAACTGACGAAGATATCAACAAAAAAGCTAAAGCAATCTTTGCTAACGGTATGCTTCCAATCATCTGTT
>CAUTST010000003.1:0-59766 GCA_963540995.1 uncultured Streptococcus sp. | reverse complement strand
ACACTAAAATAGGGTTGGTGGAAAATTTCCATCAACCCTAAAAATTATAGAACCTGTTTTTTTGTGATATGAAATGAATACGACACTATGTTTGGAATTATTTCTGCGAAATCAATGATGTTCCGGTAGGGCTTACATGGTATAATGAAGTCAAAGCATACGAACAACAAGTGTTATCACAAAGAAACTAAGGGAGAATTGAAAAATGACAAAATTTATTGAATCACCAGCAGTAAAAAAATTATGTGAACTTACAAAAGAATCGTACTTACGTTACTGGGATGAACGCAATGGCGGGAACGTATCCGTACGCTTAGAAGCTAGTGAAGTAGAAGCGTATGAAGACGTGAAAGAAGTGAAACGTGTCCTCGACTTAGGATTCGACGCTTCAACATTGGCGGGTTACTACTATTTAGTGACAGGCACAGGGCGCTACTTCAGAAACGTTATAAACCAACCGCTTCTTGATTTAGGATTGGTTCGTATTTCAGAAGACGGACAAAAAGCAGAATTACTATGGGGATTCGAAGATGGGGGAAAACCAACCTCAGAATTTGCGAGCCACTTAATGAGCCATATCGAACGACTCAAAGTGAATCCAAATCATAAAGTGGTCTTCCATTGCCACCCAACAAACTTAATTGCGTTAAGCTTCACGCAACCATTAGATGAACGTCATTTATCAAGACTCCTTTGGAAAATGCAAGCTGAATCCATCGTTGTTTTCCCTGAAGGTATTGGAGTGATTCCTTATATGACACCAGGAACAAATGCGATTGGAGAAGCAACCGCTGCAAAGATGGCGGAGTTTAGAGCCGTTATTTGGCCTCACCATGGATTGTTTGCTGCAGGAGATACTTTGGATGAAACATATGGGTTAATTGAAGTAATTGAAAAAGCTGCGATGATTTACTCTCAAGTAGGTGCTCAAGGCGGAAAAATCCTCCAAGAAATTACAGATGTGCAATTACAAGAAATTGCGGAATACTTTAACATGACTCCGCATGAAGGATTCTTAGACGTTTAATAGGCGAATATTCGATAGGGCGAGCTGAAAAGGCTTGCCCTTTTTTGCGTTTTGACAAAGCCCTCAAGTCTCCATCCATGTACAATCGCCCAGAACTGTTGTAAAATAAAGGGGTAACTACAATAAAAAAGGGGTATTGACAAATGAGCTCAATTTACAAGGATGATAGTTTAACACTACATACAGACCTATACCAAATTAATATGATGAAAACGTACTGGGAAACAGGCGTTTATGAGAAAAAAGCAATTTTCGAAGCATATTTTAGAAAGTTACCTTTTGAAAATGGATATGCGATTTTTGCTGGACTAGAACGCATCGTTCGTTACATTGAACAATTACGTTTCTCAAAAACCGATATCGAATACTTACGTGGACTTGGACACTATCCAGAAGAATTCTTAACATACTTAGAAAACTTTGAATTTAAAGGAAGCATCCGCTCTGCAGTAGAAGGGGAACTCGTTTTCGCGAACGAACCACTGGTGCAAGTAGAAGGAACGCTTGCGGAATGCCAATTAATCGAAACAGCATTATTAAATATCGTCAACTTCCAAACACTGATTGCCACAAAAGCGAGCCGTGTACGTATGGTTTCTGGTCAGGATCCAGTGCTTGAGTTTGGTACTCGTCGTGCGCAAGAATTAGATGCGGCCATTTGGGGAACTCGTGCAGCCTACATCGGTGGATGTGATGCAACAAGTAACGTTCGTGCCGGCAAGATGTTTGGCATTCCAGTTTCAGGGACACATGCCCATGCATTAGTGCAAGCGTACCGTGATGACTACGAAGCGTTTAAAGCTTATGCCGAGAGTCACCGCGACTGCGTATTCTTAGTAGATACGTATGACATCTTAAAATCAGGTGTTCCAAATGCCATCCGTGTAGCCAAAGAATTCGGCGACAAGATTAATTTCTTAGGCGTTCGTATCGATAGTGGTGACATGGCGTATATGTCGAAAAAAGTTCGTCAACAATTAGACGAAGCTGGATTTACAAAAGCGAAAATTTACGCGTCAAGTGACCTAGATGAAAAAACAATCCTCAACTTGAAGATGCAAGGTGCTAAAATTGACGTTTGGGGAATCGGGACTCGTCTAATTACAGCGTATGACCAGCCAGCGCTTGGTTGTGTGTACAAGCTTGTAAGTATCGAAGACGAAAACGGCGTAATGGTGGATACAATGAAGATTTCGAACAATGCGGAAAAAGTATCAACACCTGGTAAGAAACAAGTATGGCGTATTACACGTAACTCAGATGGCAAGTCTGAAGGGGACTATATCGCATTATGGGATGAACGTCCAGACCAATTAGACGAACTCTTTATGTTCCATCCAGTTTACACTTATATCAATAAAACAGTGAAAGACTTCACGGCGCGTCCAATTTTACAACCGATTTTCGATAACGGAAAATTGGTATATGAATTGCCAAAACTTCAAGAGATTAAAGCGTATAAAGACGAGCAAATCGAAGCGCTATGGGATGAATACAAACGTATCTTGAACCCAGAGCAATATCCAGTCGACCTCTCTCAAAAGACATACGACCAAAAATTGGCAAGTATTGCAGAAATCAGAGAAGAAGTGCGTCTTAAATCAGAACAGTTAGCCAAAGAAAACGCAAAGTAAGGGGAACATGATGAGACCATTACAACAAAAAATTATCGAAACGCTTCGTGTTAAACCAACCATCAATCCAGAAGAAGAGATTCGTAAAACCGTTGATTTCCTAAAGGCGTATCTTGTAAAGCATCCATTCTTGAATGGGTATGTCTTAGGGATTAGCGGAGGACAAGACTCAACGCTTGCTGGGAAATTGGCGCAAATGGCGATTGATGAATTAAACGAAGAACAAGATCAAAAAGTGTATCGTTTCTATGCGGTGCGTCTTCCTTATGGGGTCCAAGTCGATGAACAAGATGCCATGGACGCGATTGACTTTATGAAGGCAACGGACGTGCTTCGCGTGAATGTGAAGGATGCGGTAGATGCGTCTGAACGCAGTATTGAAGCCTTAGGAATGGAAATTTCAGACTTCAATAAAGGAAATATCAAGGCGCGTGAACGAATGGTCGCTCAATATGCGATTGCAGGCCAAACAGGTTGTGCTGTCATCGGGACAGACCATGCGGCTGAATCGGTGACCGGTTTCTATACGAAATTTGGAGACGGGGCTGCGGATATCACTCCATTATGGCGTCTCAATAAACGTCAAGGCCGTGCGATGTTGCAAGCACTAGGTGCTCCAGAACATCTATACTTGAAAGTTCCAACGGCAGACCTTGAAGACGATCGCCCATCGCTTCCAGACGAAGTAGCACTAGGCGTTACTTACGAAGAGATTGATGATTATCTCGAAGGAAAAGACATCAACGAAAAGGCAGCGGAGACGATTGAAAATTGGTATCAAAAGACAGAACATAAACGTCACTTACCAATTACAATCTACGATGATTTTTGGAAATAAAGATTCGAAGGCCATTCCTATCAGGTGACTGGTAGGAATGGCTTTTTTGTTTGAAAAAAACATGAAGAATACAGGGAGTTAGATTGACTTTTCAATCAAAAATAGGTATTCTCGAAATAGCTGTAATTATCTTCAATTATATATTTTTAAAAGGATTTAGAATTAACAAGTTTCCAATATGATTAACAGTGTTAATCATTTTTTGGAGGCACAGAGAGGGAATATTATATGGTAGAAATCAAGAATGATCTTTTAGTAGCAACCGAACAATCTTCAATGCTTGCTAGTGCTATTTCAGAATTGGACAATAGCAACTCGGTTACGAAAGATACGCAATCTAAGATTAATGGGAACGAAAAAGCAAAGGAATTAATTGAGAAATCTTTGGATATTTCCAAAGCTGTTAGCCAAGCGATGAAAACTATGTCCAATAATCTTTTGATGACTTCTCAATCGTTTCATGAAAAAGACGTACAATTGGAAAATCAAATCGATAATCTTCAACTAGGGAATAATGAGGGATTTACATTAAATGGACCAATTAAACAATAATATAAACAGATTGCAAAAGGAAAAAAAATCTGTTGAAAATAAAATTCGTGACAATCGTAATGCTTTAAATGAATACGAGCAAATTTCAAAAAAATCAAAACAATTGTTAGAATCAATTCTAGAAGTCTTTCACAACTCTTCAGATGCTTCTACATTTCAAGAAATTTATCATTCGCAAATCCAAGAAGATAATAAGATAAAAAAAGAGTTTGAGAGTGAATACATTGCCTTACGTAAGAAAAACATCTTACTAGAAGAACAAATTAATGATATTAAAAAGGAACTAAGAAACAGGGAAGGAAGAGAGTTTTAATGGGAATTGAAATGAACTTAGGGAGCTCAGATAATCAAGCACACAGTGTTAGTGATGTGTTTTCAAATAGAATCCATTCATACGAAAATATACAAAAAGCTCTTTATCGTTTTATTAATACAACTAATCTACAGGGGAATGCGTATTCAGCTGCTAGGAACTATACTCAATATGTGCTGATTCCATTGCTTAAAGGATGTGTATTGTTGGATGAGGCACTTAAAGAGAGTTGTTCAAAGTTGCCTGAAGAATATCGAAGTCGTGTAGACACGATTAGTTTAAGTGAAGATGAATTAAATAGGCAAATTATGAATGCTAATAATATGGTTATAGAATATGAGAGATTAATCGATCAAGAAAGAACCAATACAAACTCCAACTTTCTGAATATTATGAGTTTGAATCATAATAAAAGTAATTATGAAAGATTAAAACAAACATTAGAAAGAAAATTAGCAAAGCTTATTGAATTTAATAGCTATTCGGTACAAATCTTCTCACATATTGATTTTTTGATGGATAATATTCATCAAGGCTTACAACATACAAAAAATGTATGGGATTCAAATAATAGGATGATTTCTGCTTCTGAAATTACATTAATGCCTTGGGCGAGTGAATTAAGTACAGAGTGGGCAAGAAGAAAAATAGCAACAAATGCTATGGACTTTTTGACGAATCCAGATTTCATAGAAAATAAGCTTGCGGATATTCATCCGTGGTTCAAAACAGCATTCAATGTCACTAAGAACTTTGGTAATGCTGTTTCAAAAAAATACACGAGGAGTACATTTTATACATTTGGTGAAAAAGGGATTAAAGCTAATGAAAATTTAAAAACTGCTTGGAGAACGATAAAAAAGTACGCTAATTCACAAAATTGGAACTGGTATAATAATCTTGGAAGTAAGTGGAAGGGTGGAAGTTTTAATGATTTTCTCAATGTCTTCCAGCGATCCATAGTCGATAAAATAGCTAATTTTAATATTGGAAATGTTTCCATTAATAAAATTAGTGAAATTATCGGCAAGGTTACTGAACCGATTAAAGCAGGAATTGAGAAAATCGGAACGATGATCAAAGAATCTCAATGGTTTGGAAAGTTAAAATTCTTAGGGAAATGGGCAAAGATAGCTGGATGGGTTTCTATGGGGGTAGATGCCACCGTAACTACAATTACTGAGTATAATAATCAGAATAGTAGAGCCTACAAGAGTGAAGGTAAATCTCTTATTCATATGTCGATTTCGCAACTTAAGAGTGCTGGACCTATAGAAGGTGCGATATTTGGATCTATGATAGGTGGGCCTGTAGGGGCTATTTTAGGGTTGGCAGCAGGAGCATTCAACACCTTATGGGGTATAAAAAATGGTCAAGAGAAGGAAGAAAAATTCTCAGATTTTCAGAATTTTCTAGACGATACGTACGATAAGATTTCAAATTCTGGTGTTGGAAAAAGTATTTATGAGTTTAAAGAAAATATAAAACAAACCATAGGAAATGCAGTTAGTGGAGCGTTAGATTCTATAGTAGATGTGTTTAAAGGAGGAGTAGAAAATGCGCAATAGAAACAGTGTCTTTGGGGCTAGTTTTGAGCAATCGAAAAGAATCGTTCCAAGAAGGTTTGCAATCGAAGATGGCGCTCAAATGGGAGTGTCTGTTTCGATGAGCTTTTGGAAAAGAGTGCTAGGGTTAGTTGGATTAATGTTTAGTGCGCTATTTTATATGCTTGGCGTTTCGTGGCCAGATGGTATTAGACAGTCGGTTCAGAATCAACAGTCTGTTTCTAGTGTTGTAGTTGGTGACGTAGGTTATTTATTGCGTCCGTTAGTATTGACTACAATAATCCTATTTTCAACATTAATTATCCTTAATTTGATTCCTAAATTGAATTATGCCTTTCAATTGCTGTATGCAACTTTAGTATTAATTGCTTTCTTCTGCCTATGTTTTATTGGTTCGTTACCATTTTCCGTAGGATTGACTATTGATGCCTTTGGTTGGATTGCGTTTGGTATTCAACTTTTGTTTTGTATTTTTCTATTTAAAAAATTATTTTTAAATCAAGTAAAACGATTTAAGGATGAACTATATAATAGAAAAGAAGTTGAGGCGGAAGAT
This sequence comes from uncultured Streptococcus sp., assembly GCA_963540995.1. Classification (GTDB taxonomy): domain Bacteria; phylum Bacillota; class Bacilli; order Lactobacillales; family Aerococcaceae; genus Granulicatella. Next base: position 53,281 of record CAUTST010000003.1, on the reverse strand, counting down.
TGGGAAGAAACTATTTCGAAACTTTTAAAAAGATATGGAGGTATTCTTTTAGGATTAGCAATTTTAAATCGTTGGACGTTTAAGTTTGGAGAGAATTTTTCAGCCAATACAGATTTAGGTAATTTCTTACTCGGATTTGTATTTATTGCTACGATTTGCTTATTCTTTTTCGTAGGTGGATTAGTATTCAAAAATTTTATTAGAGGATTTTACTTCTATAAATACCGAAAAGAATACAGAGAGTACTTTAAGATTACCAATGAACAATGGTACGGAAAGTTTCGTGCTAGATTTATGTCAAAACAAAAATGATTAGTAGAGGAGAATGAATATGTCACAAGAATTATTACCTTTAGGAAGTATACTATATTTGGAAGGAGCAACAAGTAAATTAATGGTAGTTGGTCGTGGTCCTGTGTTTGAATCGGATAATGAGCCAGTTTATAGCGATTATGTTGGAGTTGTTTATCCAGAGGGAATCAATCCAGAAGATGCAATCTTTTTTAACCACGAAAATATTGATAAAGTAGTTTTTGAAGGGTTTAAGGATGAAGAAGAGGAACGCTTCATGGAAGTATATAAAGAATGGGAAAGTAAATTAGAAGTTAAGAAATTAAAAATGTAATGTGTAGTAATTAGTATAATCTTTTGAAAACTGAAAGCTATTCCTATCAGGCAACTGGTAGGAATGGCTTTTTTGTTGGAAAATGAAGCGGGTTACTGCGGAAAAACGTTGACATTTTAACAAAAACTGATATCTTAAGAACTATGAGAAGTTTGAGCGGAATGATGGGAATGGCTCAAACAAGAAAGCGAAGGATTAGAAAAGGGGATTAATGATGCAAGTGAAAAACAAACTCTTTGGGGCAAGTTTTGAGCAATCAAAGAAAATTATTGATGAGAGTATTTTAACAGAAGATGGAGCAAAAATGGGTGTCATGTCTTCGATGAGTTTTTGGAGAAGAGTGACGGGGCTAGTAGGATTGTTATTAATGATTATGGTGTATGGTTATGGGATTGTATTGCCAGATCAAATTCGTGAATCTACAGTAAATATGCAATTTCTTTCGCAACAATCTATAGCACTTATTGGAGAAATAGGACTTTATCTTCGACCAGTAATCAAATTTTTACTTCTTACTATCATTACTTTAACGGTGTTAAATCTTGTGCCAAAGGGTAATTATGCTTATCAACTGTTATATGGCATTTTCTATTTACTTATTCTTCAATTAGTAAGCTTAACAGCTTTATTACCGATCACAATTGGACTTACTATCGATGCATTTGGAATGACGGCTTTTTATATACAGATTGTTTTGGGCTTATACTTTGTTAAAAAATATGTTATCGATGGGACGAAGAAATTTAAAGCATATCTATTTGATGTTGGAGAGGAAAGAGTATCTGATTGGGATGTTCGATTGATGAGTTTTATTAAAAAATATGGTGGAATTTTATTATTCCTATCCGTTTTAAATCGTTGGACTCTTAAAATTGGTGAAAATGTAAATGGAGACCCAGAGTTTATTCGTATAATAATGGGATGTATATTCCTGATTTTTATGCTAATGTCCACAGTGGTGTTTGAAAAATGGATTGAATATTTAACAAAAATAATTTACTTCTATAAATATCGAAAAGAATACAGAGAATACTTTAATATTACCAACGAACAATGGTACGGAAAGTTCTTTGCAAGATTTATGTCGGAATCATAATCGTTAGACTATCCTTTTATGGATAGTCTTTTTTGTTCTTTCAAGCGGGGGCTCTATTGAATTTCGGAGTAGGAGTGCTATAATGAAAGTAACAATAGTCGGTTAATGGTTTTCAATTTCATTGGAGGTGGTCTTTATGGACTTAGTATTACCAATGTTTCTGGGGACGTTTGCACTGATGGGAGTGGCCTTATATTTGTTCTACTGGATCATCCGATTGGCCGTAAAACATGGCGTAGAATCCCAACAAAGGAAGTTACATTAACGGCTTCAGAAAAACAGAAATAGAGGTGGCATGCCACCTCTATTTTCGTGAGTGGAGGAAAACAATGAAAGAAATGAAGCATTTTGGCGTGTATGGTGTTTGTATTCGCGAGGGACGTATTCTTTGCATCCGTAAGACGCGTGGGCCATACCGTGGAAGATTTGATTTACCAGGAGGAACGCCAGAAGAAGGCGAGAGTTTGGTGGAAACGTTACGCCGAGAAATGCTAGAAGAAACGGGATTCCAAGTATCCGCCATTCACCAAAATACGATTCGTGATGTGTTTGTGACTGTTCCAAAAGTTGCGCGAGTGCATCATGAGTTTGTGCTATTTACGATTGAGGTTGACGAAAAGAGCGCTCATACGGTAGAGGACTTCGTGACAAGCGAAGAGAAGAACGATTCGAAGGGGATTCGTTGGGTTCCGCTAGAAGAAGTCAGCATTGAAAATGCATCTCCACTCGTAATAGAAGCCGCATCCCCTTCAGAGACATTCGAGGCGAAGCATTACGAACAATGGCTGATGTATGGCGAAGATTTTATGAACTAAAATGAATTTAGCTATTTAAAGACCTTTGAATTTTTGTTATAATAAAGTTAAGCAGTTGCTCATGTTTTTACAATCCCTTTATGAAAGGGAATTAGGGAGGTATTATGAATGGAAGTTATTGTTGTAAAAACTCAAGAAGAAGGCGCATTAGCTGCTTTTGAGATTTTTAAACGCGCACATGGCGAAGGAGCGAAAGTGTTTGGACTAGCGACAGGGTCAAGTCCAATTGGGTTATATGAATTACTAAGAAATAGCGATTTAGATTTCTCAGATCGAATTTCAGTGAACTTAGATGAATATGTTGGATTGGCACCAACGGATAAACATAGCTATTCTTATTTTATGAAAGAGCATTTATTCGACGCAAAACCATTTAAACATAGCTATTTACCAGACGGATTGGCCAAAGATGTCGATGCAGAAGTTGTGCGCTATGAAAACATTCTTCAAGAAAATCCAGTGGACTTACAATTGTTAGGAATTGGCAGTAACGCGCATATCGGATTCAATGAACCAGGCACACCGTTTACACAACGAACACATAAGGTTCATTTAACAGAATCAACCATTGAAGCGAACAAACGATTCTTCGAAAAAGAAGAAGATGTGCCACGATATGCTTATTCAATGGGGTTACAATCCATCATGGATGCCAAAGAAATCGTGTTGATTGCATTTGGACCTAAGAAAATCCATGCGATTAAAGGATTAGTGGAAGGGCCGATTACTGAGGAAGTTCCAGCAAGTATTCTTCAAAAACATCCTAAAGTAACAGTGATTTGTGATGAAGCAGCTGCAGCCTTATTAACAAAATAAAGAGCCATTTGAAGCGCCTTTCGGGTAACGGAAGGCGTCTTTTTTTATGCCTGAAATAGCTGTTGTAAAAGCATTTTTAAGTATCGAAAATTAACAAATATGTTAATTAACAAATGTGTTAATGGAGAGTTTTCAAAAAATTTTCTGAAAAATTTTGGTAAACCTAAAAAAGTACTTGACTAATGATGATTTTTAGGGTAACCTAACAAATGTAGAATCTACATATTTTGAAAGGATGAATTCATTGATTACGATTAAAAATGTTGGGGTATCGTATGCGATGCAACCACATGTTTTAAAAGATTGTAATGCAACCATTGAAGGACCAACCATTACTGGGATTATTGGGCCCAATGGTGCAGGTAAATCAACATTATTAAAAGCAATATTAGGACTGATTCAATCATCAGGAGAAATTCTGATTGATGGAGAACCCGCAAAAAAAGTATTACATAAAATCGCCTATGTCGAACAAAAAAGTCAGATTGACTTTACATTTCCAATTACGATTCGCGAGTGCGTTGCTTTAGGAAGAACTGTTAAAAAGAAACCATTGCAACGATTGACGAAAGAAGATTGGGAAAAGGTCGACGCGGCCATTGAAGAAGTTGGATTAACTGATTTAGCAACTCGCCAAATCGGTGCTCTTTCTGGTGGTCAATTCCAACGTGTACTACTAGCACGTTGTATGGTTCAAGATGCGCAATATATTTTCCTTGATGAACCATTTGTAGGGATTGATATGCTTAGTGAGAAAGTCATTATGACGATTATCCGCAAATGGAAAGAGGAAGGGAAGACTATTTTAATGGTCAACCATGACTTATCGAAGGTGAAAGAATACTTTGACCAACTTATTCTTGTCAAACACGCGATTGTAGCCTCTGGAAAAACAGAAGACGTATTCATTAAGAAATACTTAGATGACGTATACGGCGGAAGTGTCTATATTCCACAAGGAGGTGAGCAACATGCATAATTTCTTTGAAGGATTAATGGAATTCCATTTCCTACAAAATGCATTTGTTTCAGCAGTCGTGATTGGTGCGGTTGCCGGAATTTTAGGGTCTTTCATCATTCTAAGAGGGATGTCATTAATGGGGGACGCGATTTCTCATGCGGTATTACCGGGTGTAGCGTTGTCGTATATTTTAGGCATTAACTTCTTTATTGGGGCGCTCGTATTCGGGTTATTAGCATCGTTCCTTATTGCGTTTGTGAATCAAAATAGTACTATCAAAGGCGATACAGCTATCGGGATTACCTTTAGTTCGTTTTTGGCATTGGGAGTTATTTTGATTAGTGTGGCGAAGAGTTCAACGGACTTATTCCATATTTTATTCGGGAATATTTTAGCCGTACAAGATGTTGATTTACTCATTACATTGGTGGTGAGCGTGATTGTGGTAGTCGTTATTTTAGCGTACTTTAAAGAACTACAAGTAACGAGTTTTGATCCAGTCTTTGCTCAATCTGCTGGGATGAATGTAAAATTTTATCATTACTTATTGATGTTCCTATTAGCACTAGTATCCATTACGGCAATGCAAAGTGTAGGGACAGTTATGATTGTGGCATTATTAATCACCCCTGCAGCAACAGCGTATTTATATTCAAATCGTCTGAAAACAATGCTCGTTTTAGGTGCAATATTTGGCGCATTGTCATCAGTAATAGGATTGTTTATTGGATATACGTTTAACCTCGCTATTGGGTCAACCATCGTATTAACTGCAGCAGCACTTTTTGTCGTAAGTTTTATCGTTTCACCAAAGCAAAGAGAAAGAAGGAAATCTCATGAATAGCATGAAGAAACTCTTTGTAGCAGCACTTGTGGTATTAGGAATTGCAGGATGCGCTACAAATAAAGAAAATAGTTCAACGGCAGAGAATGGAAAAATTAATGTGGTAACAACCAACTCTATTATTTATGATATGACAAAAAATATCGCCGGTGATTTAGTGAACTTACATAGTATTGTTCCAGTAGGACAAGACCCTCACGAGTATGAACCATTACCAGAAGATGTTCAAAAGGTTCAAAAAGCCGACTTGATTTTCTATAATGGAATCAACTTAGAAAATGGTGGGAATGCTTGGTTCACGAAGATGGTGAATAATGCGAAGAAGGAAGCCAACAAAGATTACTTTGCCGTGAGTGATGGCGTTGAAGTCATTTACTTAGAAGGTCAAAACGAAGCTGGAAAAGAAGACCCTCACGCATGGTTAAACATCGAAAACGGGGTTATTTACGCAAAAAACATTGCGAAACAATTAATCGCAAAAGATCCAAATAACAAAGAAACATACGAAAAGAATTTAGCAGCATATGTTGAAAAACTAGAAGCGTTAGATAAAGATGCCAAAGAACGCATCGCAAAAATTCCAGAAGAAAAACGTTTAATCGTAACTAGTGAAGGCTGCTTCAAGTACTTCTCTAAAGCGTACGACATTCCATCAGCGTATATCTGGGAAATCAATACGGAAGAAGAAGGAACTCCAGAACAAATCACAAAATTGGTTCGTCAATTGCGTGAATCAAAAGTTCCATCATTATTCGTAGAAAGTAGTGTAGATGAACGTCCAATGAAGACAGTGTCTCAAGAAACAGGCATACCAATCTTCTCAACAATCTTTACAGACTCTATTGCAGAAGCAGGAAAAGATGGCGACAGCTACTACAGCATGATGAAATGGAACCTTGATAAAATTATCGAAGGATTAAGTAAATAATCATAAAGCGTTTGATGTGATTCTGATATTGAGTCACTTCAAACGCTTTTTTTTAAAGAGAATTTGCAAGAAGTGTCAATTATCAACTATTGGTAAAATTAGTGTTATTGAGAGTTGAAATACAAACGTATGGATTAGAAAAGGTCGAGAAGTAAACCTTTTCTTTTTTTTATTATATAATATTCAAAAGGAAGTATTGTCTTTTGAAACCAATCATTCTTTGGTTCGTCAAGAGACTATTGTTATTTTAGTAGCTTGTACTTATAGGATAGAAATGGAGAAGGTGGATGTTATGTTGAATAAGATTTATTATAGCTTGTCGATGGTGGCCTTTGTATTGAGTGCTGTAGTTGCATTTTATGCACTAAGATTTGGAGATGTGTTTACGCAAGAGGGAATTCAACTGTTGTTTTTGGAATTGACTGGTGCTGGTGTGACATTGATGGGCTTATTGAATGTGAACAGAAAGCATTCTCTATTCACAACTGTTGTCGCTTCTTTAGTGCTTCTAGTGGTTTTCTACCAAATGAATGCCAGTCATATTATGATGGCGGATTCGCTATCGAGTATTCAGGGTTCAGTTTTTTGGAAAGAAAGTTTTGTTTGGGTTGCACGTCTAGTATTGATGATGATGGCTTGGAGTTTGATTCAACCACTTTGCTTGCCAATTTTTTTCTTAGGCCACCGTTTTTTCGGGACCAAAAAACAAATGAGCCAGTTGACAATCCAAAAAAATAGGTCTAAAATACAAAACAACTTAAGAACATAAATTCATTGACAAAGAGAGTACAGAATTTTGGAGTCCTAAGCGAGATGAGGTAGAGTGGAAGCTCATCGGATAAGAAATTCTGGAAGCGCACTTTGTAGAAAAGATGGGGAAAGTTCAGTAGCCATCTTCGCAGAAATCTGCGTTAACAAGGAAAAGGATCGGGAAGTAATTCCCCGTCAAAATAGAGTGGTACCACGACAGACATCGTCTCTTATGCTTTTTGCATAAGGGGCGTTTTTATTTTATAAGGAGGTTTCAAATGAAGAAAATCATAGCGATGCTTATCGTGCTTGTCGGCTTCTTAGCTGCGTGTACGAATCAAACAACAACAGAAAATAGTACAGGTTCGGCTGTGTTAGACCGAATTTACAAAAAGCAAAAAATCGTCATCGGGACGACAGCGGACTACCCGCCGTTTGAATGGCATTATGTGAAAGATGGGAAAGATTCCGTCGTTGGAATTGATATCGATATCGCCAATGCAATTGGGGAGGCGCTCGGGGTAGAAGTCGAGATTCGAGAGATGGAATTTAACTTCTTGATTGCTGCGATGAAGTCTGGGAAAGTAGATCTCGTTCTTGCAGGGATTACACCAACGGAAGAGCGTAGTAAGGAAGTGGCGTTCACGAATATTTACTATGATTCACATATGGTAGCGGTCGTGAAGAAGACAGATGCCGATAAATTTACTTCCATCGACAGTTTCAATGGCGCAAATGTAGGTGCGCAAAAAGGAACCTCTCAAGAAGGAATTGTAAAAGATACATTGACAGGTGCGATATTGACGTCTCAACCCAAAAATCCAACCTTGATTTTAGCCTTGCAACAAGGAAAACTCGATGCGGTGATTATGGATAATATTGCAGCGGACGAATTCGTAAAGGCGAATAGTGAATTGACAGTGGCTTCCGTTGAGATTCCAAGTGAAGATGCTGGGACTGCCGCGGTGGCGCAAAAAGGCAATGAAGTTTTTGTACAAAAAGTACAAGAGGTGCTCGATCAGTTAGAGTCTTCAGGAAAACTAAAAGAATCGATTATTCGCAATACGAATTTAATGTCAGAATAGAAAGAAGGAAAAAGAATGGAATTAATCATTAAATATTGGCCTCTGTTTCTCGAAGGGGCGACGACAACTGTGTTACTGTCATTCTTCTCCGTCATTGTCGGGGTTGGATGTGGAACGTTAATGGCACTCGCAAGACTAAGTACAAATAAATTCTTGTCAAAAGCAGCGAAGGTCTATATCGACATTATTCGTGGAACGCCACTTCTTGTGCAATTGTACTTAGTGTATTTTGGGCTCGCGACCATCCTTGATTTAAACGACTTTGTTTCAGGAGTCATTGCCGTGTCTGTTAACACGACAGCCTATATCGCTGAAATCATCCGTAGTGGGATTCAATCGGTGGATAAAGGGCAAATGGAAGCCGCTCGTTCAATGGGGATGCCGAAACGAATGGCCATGCGCCAGATTATCTTGCCACAAGCGATGAAAAATATTTTACCAGCCATCGGGAATGAATTTGCGACATTAATTAAAGAAACATCCATCGTCTCTTTAATCGGTATTCATGACTTAATGTACAGCTCGGATACCGTTCGTGGGGCAACTTTTACGGTATTTATCCCACTATTAATGACGGCGTTCTTATACTTTGTCATGACAACGACGATTGCATTCTTTATGGACAAACTAGAAAGGAAGTTACAAGCCAGTGATTAGAACAGAAGAAATTAAAAAACAATACGGCGATAAGCAAGTCTTAAATGGAATTTCTACTCATATTGAACAAGGGGAAGTGCTGGTAATTATCGGCCCTTCTGGATCAGGAAAATCGACTTTCTTACGTTGTCTAAACTTATTAGAAGAGCCAACTAGCGGAAAGGTATTCTTCAAAGACCAATGCATCAATGAAAAAGGAGTGGACCTTGATAGCGTGCGTCAACACTTAGGCATGGTGTTCCAACACTTTAATTTATTCCCGCATTTAACCGTCTTAGAAAATATCACCATTGGACCGATTCAATTGAAGAAAATCAACAAAGAGATCGCAGAACAAAAAGCACACGAGCTTTTAGAAAAAATGGGCCTAGCTGATAAAGCAGATGTCTACCCGAACTCTTTATCCGGGGGACAAAAACAAAGAATCGCGATTGCGCGTTCACTTGCGATGGAACCAGATGTACTCTTATTCGATGAGCCAACGTCAGCGCTGGACCCAGAGATGGTCGGGGAAGTGCTGGCCGTAATGAAGGAACTTGCTGCAGGTGGCATGACCATGGTTGTGGTTACGCACGAGATGGGATTTGCCCGTGAAGTTGGAACGCGTTTAATCTTCATGGATGGTGGCGTGATTGTGGAAGAAGGGCGTCCAAAAGAAGTCCTCGAGAATCCGCAAATGGAGCGTACACAATCGTTCTTATCGAAAGTATTAATCTAATAGGAGAGAAGTCTTATCTGCGATGATGCGGATAAGGCTTTTTTTTGCGAGTTGAAAAAACGTAAACAAAATGCTAACATTATTACAACTTGTTAGCAAATCGTTTACACTTTGTAGGGGGTGAGAGAATGAATCCAAAACAAACAGAAATTATAGAGTATTTAAAAAGAAATAATGGAATCCTATCTTATCGTGAAGTGAAAGAAGCCGGATTAAGCTATCGAACCTATCGAAAAATGATTGAGCAAGAGGAACTGGAACCGCTCGGAAATGGGTTGTATGGGTTGGCAGATCACTATATGGATGACTGGTATTTAATTCAATTACGAAATCCAAAAGGAGTATATGCACTCGATACGGCATTGTGGTTACACGGCTTGTCACTAACGGTTCCTTTTGAAAAAACAATGATGTTCCCATACGGAGTGAATACTTCGACGATTAAACAAGCACAAGAAGTGAAACCTGTTGTGACACGTACTAATTTTGATGTGGGTATTGTAGAAATTGAACGCCAAAAAGGACAACGAATTCGTATATATGAAATAGAGAGGACTCTAGTAGAGTGTTTACGTCCGGTATATAAAATGGATGTACAATTGATTGCACAAGCTTTCAAACTATATTTCCAAAAGTATTCGGTAAACTATCAAAAATTGATGCATTACGCAAAGCTCTTCAGAGTCACTGATAAAATTTATTCATATATTGAGGTGCTATCGTGAAGTTCAAAAATGCTACGAGTTTTAAGAACAGAATAAAAAAGATTGCGCAGGAGAAACAAGTCCCAGCTCAACAAGTTCAACAAAACTATTTAATAGAGGAAGTATTAAAACTGTTATCTAAGAGTCGTTACAAGAACGCTTTTGTCATAAAAGGAGGATATTTAATCGGTCATCTGTTGGGGTTAGATAAAAGGACAACAATGGATTTAGATACCACCCTTAAAGGAAGAGAGTTAAGTGAACAGTCTTTATTAAAAATATTTTCCGAGATATTAGAGGAACAACAAAACCAAGTGACATTTACTTATAAAGTAGATTCTATCGATGCGATTCGAGCTGAGGATCAATACGGTGGATTTACATTAAAATTAGTAGCAACATATGAGACTTTAAAAGAAGTTGTTTATATTGATATAACAACGGGAGATAGTATTACACCAAGAGAAATTAACTATAGTTTTCTCTCGCTATTTAATGATGAGGAGTTATCGATACAAGCCTATAATATAGAAACAGTACTGGCTGAAAAAATAGAAACGGTTATTTCTAGAGCAGAAGCATCAACAAGACCACGTGATCGATACGATATTTTTAATTTGTATCAATTAAGAAAACATGAATTGAATATGGAAATTCTAAAAAAGGCAATACAAAATACCTTTAAAGCTAGAAACAGTACAGAAGCTTTGTTTAATTGGAAAAAGTCAATAAAGAAACTGAAAGAATCTGAGTATCAAAAGGAGCTGTGGAAAAGATACCAGAAAGCATTTCGATATGCTCAAGGATTATCGTTTGAAGAAACAATCGAAACTATTGAAACGATTCTCTCTCAGACTAGCATATGATGCGTTCCTTTCTGTCGAATAATTTTCAGAAAATAATCCTTGCAATGAATCTGGTGAGGTGTTACAATTTAAAGCGAAAAGATTACGATTTAAAAAAGAGTACAAATAATAATGAAAAAACAACTTTGTTTTGGGGAGCGCCTAAACCTTTACATTGTTTTTTTAATTCTATAATATCCAAAAGGAAGTTTTGTCTTTTAAAGAAAACAGGTTAGAAAGAATATCAATTGATGAAAAACTAAATTAGAGAGGAGATGAATGATTCCAGCATTGATAGTCAGGAAAAAGAAAGGATGAACTATCATGAAAAAAATATTATTTGTAATAGTAACGTTGTTTTCGTTTTGTTTAACGTTTTTAAGTAGGGGAGTAAGTGCACAAACTAATGAATGTCCTTCATGTCAATATGCTCATGAAGTAGATTGGAATGGTGTAACAAAAATTGTGGTTCTTTACGATGAAAATATTGAACAGTCAGAGGTTATAAAGGAAGCCAATAGGCGTGGTATAGAAGTGGTTTTTGAAACCGATAATTCTTTGTATTCGTCAAGAGACTATCGTTATTTTAGTAGCTTGTACTTATATTATAGAAATGGAGAAGGGATAACAATATCTGCTACTCCAATAGAAAAAAGGATCAATTCTTCTTCACAAGATGCTGCGTGGTCAGAGATATATGGTTATATTAAGTGGCATCCATTGTATCTGGAAGTAGAAAATCCTTCAAAGGAATCATCATTACTTCATCAATTCCAATGCCATGTTCATTTTGCATTTTTTAAAACTACTTGGAACTTAGAAGCGGAACGCCCTGATAAAGGCTTTTGGGGTTTTGTCAGAGGTGGTTGTAACTAATTAAACTATCAATGCTGGAATTATCATAGGTGGATTTTATGTTGAATAAGATTTACTATAGCTTGTCGATGGTGGTCTTTGTATTGAGTGCTGTAGTTGCATTTTATGCACTAAGATTTGGAGATGTGTTTACGCAAGAGGGAATTCAACTGTTGTTTTTGGAATTGACTGGTGCTGGTGTGACATTGATGGGCTTATTGAATGTGAACAGCAAGCATGCTCTATTCACAACTGTTGTCGCTTCTTTAGTGCTTCTAGTGGTTTTCTATCAAATGAATGCCAGTCATATTATGATGGCAGATTCGATATCGAGTATTCAGGGTTCAGCTTTCTGGAAAGAAAGTTTTGTTTGGATTTTACGTCTAGTATTGATGATGATGGCTTGGAGTTTGATTCAACCACTTTGCTTGTTCATTTTTTTCTTAGTCCATCGTTTTTTCGGTACCAAAAAAACGAATGATCCATTGATTTAGAATGTCGTGTTGGGGTAGAAGTTAAGATTCCGTATACAAACGGAAAAATAGTTTTGATTTTTTGATTGGATTTTGTTCAATTTTATCTTACATTTCACCTTAGAAAAGAACTATTGAACCAGTGATACAAAAACAAGCGAGTTTAGATACCTGTGCCTCTAAAGATTTTTTAGAGGCTTTTTTGTGCTGAAAAGTCTTGCAATGAATCTTGTGAGGTGCTACAATACAAAACGTAAGAATTCCGATTTGAGAAATGGAGACAGAATTAATCATGAAAAAAACAACCTTTATTGGATTATTATTGATGTTTTTACTGGTTGCCGTTGGATGTGCGCCAAGTAATTCAAATAGCAACACACAATCAGGAAAGCTAAAAATTTCAACAACCTTCTATCCGATTTATGATTTTACAAGAAATATTGTAGGAGATGAAGGAGACGTATCGCTTATCATCGGTGCTGGAACAGAACCTCACGACTACGAGCCTTCTGCAAAAGAAATCGCAAAAATGAGTGAAGCAGATGCGCTTGTTTATGCTAGCGAGTATATGGAAACATGGATTCCTGCAGTTCTAAAGACCATCGAATCTGATAGTAAAGTCAAAGCGATTAGCGCAACAAAAGATATGGTACTTCTACCTGGTGGGGAAGAGGAAGAACACGATCATGACGGTGGCGAAGAAGGACACAGCCATGAATACGATCCACACGTATGGTTATCACCAGAACGCGCGATTCAAATGGTTCAAAACATTACAAAACAGTTAGTAGAAGCTTTCCCTGAACGTAAAGATGCTTTCGAAAAGAATGCTGAAGCATACATCGAAAAATTAACAGCGTTGCATAATGACTATACGAATGCATTTAAAGATGCCAAACAAAAGAATTTCGTAACGCAACATACTGCGTTCCGCTATTTAGCATTAGACTACGGCTTGAACCAAGTGGGGATTACTGGAATTTCACCAGAAGCTGAACCAAGTGCTGCACGTTTAGCAGAAATAACAAAATACGTAAAAGAAAACGATATTAAGATTATTTACTTTGAAGAAAATGCTTCAGAAAAAATTGCTAAAACATTAGCGGAAGAAGCAGGAGTGGAGTTAGCCGTATTGAACCCAATCGAATCTTTAACAAAAGAGGAAATGGATAAAGGCGAAGACTACATCTCAGTAATGCGTGAAAACCTTGAAGCGTTGAAGAAAACAACAGACCAACCTGGAAAAGATATTCAACCAGAACACGAAGAAAACGAGAAGACCGTATCAGAAGGCTACTTCGAAGACAGTGCTGTAAAAGACCGCACACTTTCTGATTACGCTGGCGAATGGCAATCTGTATATCCTTACTTAGTAGATGGAACGCTTGATCCAGTCTTTGATTACAAAGCTAAAATCGGTAAAACAATGACAAAAGACGAGTATAAAGCTTACTACACAACAGGATATAAAACAGATGTCAAAAATATCAACATCACAGATACTACAATGGAGTTCCAAAAAGAAGATGGAACAACGGCTAAGGCGGAATACAAATATGTAGGCTATAAAATCTTAACGTATGAAAAAGGAAACCGCGGCGTTCGTTTCTTATTTGAGGCAGTAACACCAGTGGAAGGTGCACCAAAATATGTTCAGTTTAGTGACCATAACATCGCTCCAGTAAAAGCAGAACACTTCCACATCTTTATGGGAAATGAAAGCCAAGAAAAACTATTCGAAGAAATGGATAACTGGCCAACCTACTACCCATCAAGCATGACAGGATTGGAAATCGCACAGGAGATGGTTGCTCATTAAAATCAGGATGCGAGCAATCGCGTTCAGAAATGGAACGTTGGACCGGAACACCGGAAGGAACGTGAAACGTTCTGCGGATGTTTCGGGAAACGCACGCCATTTCTGCGATTGTGAGCTCAACTACACCAAATACAAGATGTAAACCACCACATATCTAACAGGATTCGATACCGAATCCTGTTTTTTTGCGTTTAATCAAAATTAACTTATAAGTTAATTTTGATTTTTTAAACAACCCAAAATTATCATAAAAGATAATTATCATATATGATAATTTCGACTTGTTTTTATCTCCCAAAAATGTGTTCAAAAAGCCTACAACTACGCTAAAAAATGAGACCTCAAAAAAGTCCGATTTTTGGAGTTTGTTTTGTTGACTATTACTAAACTTAATGTATAATGGTCTTTGTGTTAGTAAACAATTAGTTTAAAAGGAGAAGACAATGGAAATCGGTCATCAACTGCGTGCCCTCCGTATTCAAAAGGGGTTAACGCAAGAAGAGTTAGCAGAGAGAACAGATTTGTCAAAGGGATATATTTCGCAATTAGAGAATGATTTGAGCTCGCCATCAATGGATACGTTCTTTGATATTCTTGAAGTGTTGGGATGCCCTGCAGCGGACTTTTTCGATGAGGGGCCAGAAGAGGCACTCACAATCTACCGCCAAGAGGATATGACGATGATGGAAGACGCCAAGCACCATACGACGGTCACATGGCTTAATCCAGACTCGAACGAGCATGAGATGGAACCTGTGATTTTGGAGTTTGAAGTAGGGGGAGCGTATAAGACTTTCCAACCTTCATTATCTGAAACATTTGGGTATGTGCTCGAAGGTTCTATTCAGGTCAAAGTCGGTAAACAAGTTGAAGTAGTTTCCAAGGGAGAGTCCTTCTATTTTGAGGCGAAAGCCAAACACCAAATTAGCAACGCCGCTAAGAAAACATCGAAAGTTTTAGTTGTGGCGACAGATTCATATTTATAATTAAGAAAGTTAGGTGCTAGCAATGTCAAACAACACAATTATCTCATTTGAGAATGTGAATAAATTTTATGAGGACACTCATGTTTTAAAAAATATCAACTTCGAAATCGAAAAAGGAAAATTCTATACATTACTAGGGCCTTCAGGATGTGGTAAAACAACAATTTTACGTATTATTGCCGGATTTACAGATGTGTCAGATGGAAAAGTGACTTTAAACGGGGAAGACGTTACTAAACTTCCACCAAACAAACGTAAAGTCAACACTGTTTTCCAAGACTACGCATTATTCCCGCATATGAACGTATTCGAAAATATCGCGTTTGGATTACGCTTAAAGAAAACTCCAGAAAACATCATTAAAGAAAAAGTAGCAGACGCTCTGAAAATGGTGCAATTATCAGGATATGAAAACCGTGAAATCTCACAGATGTCTGGTGGACAACAACAACGTGTAGCCATCGCCCGTGCGCTTGTCAATGAACCAGAAGTACTATTGCTCGATGAACCATTATCAGCATTAGACTTAAAACTTCGTACGGACATGCAATATGAACTTCGCGAATTACAACAACGTCTAGGCATCACATTTATCTTCGTAACGCATGACCAAGAAGAAGCGTTGGCGATGAGTGATGAAATCTTCGTTATGAGTAAAGGGGAAGTCGTTCAATCAGGAACACCAGTAGATATTTACGATGAGCCAATCAACCGTTTCGTTGCAGACTTTATCGGTGAAAGTAATATTGTTGATGGGGTGATGAAGGAAGACTACCTTGTAGAATTCGTTGGAAAAGAATTCGAGTGTGCCGATGCTGGTATGCGTCCAAACGAAAAAGTCGAAATCGTGATTCGTCCAGAAGACTTAACATTAACCTCTATCGAAAATGGAAAATTAACAGTAGAAGTGGATACTCAATTATTCCGTGGAGTTCACTATGAAATTATCTGTTATGACGAAAATGGCAATGAATGGATGATTCACTCCACTCGTAAAGCAGAAGTAGGATCAAAAGTGGGCTTATACTTCGAACCACAAGACATCCACGTAATGCGTTTTGGAGAAAGCGAAGAAGACTTCGACGCTCGTTTAGAAAGCTACGAAGACGAGGTAGAAGAAAATGACTAAACAATCACGTCTATTATTTTCCATTCCATACTTTATCTGGTTGTTATTATTCGTAGTAACACCGCTTGGAATGATTTTCTATAAATCATTCTTCGACATCAATGGTCAAGTAACGCTTGGAAACTATACGAACTATTTTGCGTCAGGCAACTACTTAGAAATGACATTCAACTCTGTTTGGTACGCATTTCTAGTAACACTTGTAACGCTACTCGTTAGTTATCCAACAGCGCTTTTCCTTAGTCGTACAAAACATAAGCAATTATGGCTTTTATTAATTATCTTACCAACATGGGTAAACTTACTATTAAAAGCATACGCGTTTATTGGCATCTTTAGCCAAACAGGGACAGTGAACAACTTCCTTTCATTATTTGGATTTGCACCACAACAATTCCTATTCACTGACTTCAGTTTCTTAACGGTAGCAGCGTATATCGAGTTACCATTCATGATTTTGCCGATCTTCAACTCGATTGAAGAATTACCAGGCTCTCTGATTGCGGCAAGCCGTGATCTTGGAGCTACAAAATGGGATACCTTTAGACGTGTCATCTTCCCGTTAACAATGAACGGGGTGCGCAGTGGAGTACAAGCTGTATTTATTCCATCGCTCTCACTCTTCATGTTGACGCGTTTAATTGGAGGAAACCGCGTCATTACGCTTGGTACAGCTGTTGAGCAACATTTCTTAGTAACGCAAAACTGGGGAATGGGTTCTACCATCGGGGTTATATTGATTGTAGCGATGATTATTTTAATGTTTATTACAAGAGACCGTAGAAAAGGAGGCGTATCCGAATGAAATTAGAAAATAATAATAAGTGGAGTAATTTCTACTTAGTGTTTGTATTTGTAGTCTTATATGCGCCTATCTTTTATTTGATTTATTACTCATTTAATAGTGCTGGTAATATGAATGGATTCGAGAGTTTTACACTCGACCACTATAAAGCCGTTCTTGCCGACACACGTTTAATCGGAATTGTGATTGATACATTAATTCTTGCGCTCTTATCTTCTTTAATTGCGACTGTGATTGGAACACTGGGAGCCATCATGATTCACTACATCCGTTCAAACCGTCGCAAACAAGTATTGTTAGGCTTTAACAATATTTTGATGGTTTCTCCAGACGTTACCATCGGTGCGAGTCTGTTAATCTTATTCACAGTCGTTGGATTTAAACTTGGCTTTATGTCAGTATTGTTGGCGCATATTGCCTTCAGTATTCCTATCGTTGTATTAATGGTATTACCAAAATTATCAGAAATGAACCCATCGATGATTACAGCGGCTCGTGACTTAGGGGCAACAAGCTCACAAGTATTAACACGCATCGTATTACCAGCGATTACACCAGGAATTCTTAGTGGATTTTTTATGGCATTTACGTATTCATTAGACGACTTCGGCATAACCTTCTTCGTAACAGGAAATGGATTCTCTACAATCTCCGTTGAAATCTTCTCTCGTGCGCGCCAAGGAATCAGCTTAGAAATCAATGCCTTAAGTACTTTGATGTTCCTATTCTCATTATCCCTTGTGATTGGATATTACTTCATTCAAAAATTCCAACAAAAACGTCTGAATGGGAAAACAGTTGAGAGTGACTTATTGAAAGGAGTTACTCTATGAAACGACTAACGATTTTAATGGGGGCTATTTTAGTGTCTTGTTTAGTGTTGTTTGGAGTTCGTAAAAACTTCGAGACAGCAACGGCAGGAGATCCTCAAACAATTATCGTATATAACTGGGGAGATTATATCGATCCAGAACTCATTACACAGTTTGAACAAGAAACTGGTTATAAAGTTATTTATGAAACGTTCGATTCCAACGAAGCCATGCTTACAAAAATCAAGCAAGGAGGAACGAACTACGATATTGCTATTCCAAGTGAATACACCATCAATAAAATGGTAAAAGAAAACTTATTGGAAAAGCTGGATTACTCAAAAATCAAAGGGATGGAACATATCGACCCAAGGTTCTTACACCAATCCTTTGACCCTGACAATACTTATAGTATCCCTTATTTCTGGGGAACATTAGGAATTGTTTATAATACGAAGGTTTATCCAGAAGGAACAATTAGCGAGTGGCGCGATTTATGGAACCCGGATTTAAAAGATTCCATTCTATTTATTGACGGAGCTCGTGAAATGATGGGAATCGCACTGCAAACACAAGGCCATTCTTTAAATGAAAGAGATGTAGCTATCGTTAAAGAAGCGGGTAAATTCTTGAAGACATTGATGCCAAATGCAAAAGCAATTATCGCAGATGAGATGAAGACATACATGATTCAAGGAGAAGCAAACGTAGCGGTTACTTTCTCGGGTGAGGCTGCAAAAATGCTGAATGAGAATGAAGATTTAGCCTACGTGGTTCCAAGCGAAGGAACGAACTTATGGTTTGATAATATTGTTATTCCTAAAACAGTAGGCAATAAAGAAGGTGCGTATGCGTTTATCAACTTCATGTTGCGTCCGGAAATCGCAGCGAAGAATGCTCTGTATGTCGGATATGCAACTCCTAACAAGGATGCACTAGCGCTCTTACCAGAAGAAATTACTTCGGATGAGAGCTTCTATCCGAGTGAGGAAGCGATGGAGAATATGGAGGTTTACGAGAATTTAGGAACCGACCTATTATCGCTTTACAACGACCTCTTTTTAGAAGCCAAGATCTTTAGAAACTAAGTCGAGACACACTCTCGACTTTTTTTGTGCAAAAAATGAATAAAGGAACTTCGTTCCTTTGAAATTCGGGTGCAGAAATAAAAGAAGAGAAAATGGAAAAGAGTTCCATTCGCCTTGAAACCCAACGGATATCTTCATAGTAGTGATAGTGGCTGTACCGTGTTGAGCCTGTCGTCTCAACTACTACCGAGCTTCAAAGTGACTCTAGGAAATAAATTTCCAGAGTCACTAATTCACATCGGTTACAACCGCCACTATTCCTACTATAGAATCCGTGGATTTTAGGCTCATTGAACTTATTGATAAATGACACTTCCTTTATTTTGCCGAATTTCAAAGTAACGAAGATCTTTTTGAAAAAGAGAGTGTGCGGACTTTTTGAGTTCTGCTTCTAGAAAGAGGTGTTGGAAAGAGGAATAGGTCTTGGGGACGGCTAGGGGAACCGGAGAGTGCTAGGGAACCTGGAGAGTGCTGGGACGGTGCTAAGATGTTGTTTGTGCCCATAAAAAAGCCCTCGTCCATTTGGAGAGGGCTTGGGGTTAGTTTGTGTAGTAAAGGTTTGTGCCAGCAAATTGTGGTTCGCAAGTCACCATAATTCCTAGGCTTCGGAAGGTGTCTTCGTCGGCTTTTTGAAGGATGACGGTGCTGTGCGCTTGTAAGTGGCGCAAGTTTTGTAATTGATTTTTGGCAGCTTCTGCGGCAGGATTTGTGACTGCTGAGATGCTAAGTGCAATCAGCACTTCTTTACTATCGAGTGAGCGGCGTTGGTATTTTAAGACGTCGCTTCCGAGTTGGCCTATCGCATTTAAAATGACTGGTGGTAATAAATGGATGGAGTCGCCAATTTCTGCTAATTCTTTAATGCAGTTGAGTAGGCAGGCTGCGCTGGCTGTCATGGTGTCCGATTGTTTTCCTGTAATGATTTTGCCATTTGGAAGTTGTAAGGCTACTACTGGAACTTTAGCTTCGGCTTCTTTGTCAAGTGCGACTTTCACAACGGGACGGTCTTGTGGAGAGAGTCCACTTTCTTCCATGATGTACTTTCCACGTTGAGCGGCTTCGAGCGTTCCGATACCGCGTTTGTAGTCGCATTGGCCTGCGTAATAACGGCGGATGATTTCTTGGTTGGAAGCTTCGCGCACAACTTCATCATCAGTGATGGCAAATCCGACACGGTTCACGCCCATATCTGTAGGAGAGTTGTAAGGGATTGGAGCGTCGCCGTAAATCTTCGTCAAAATACGACGAAGAAGTGGGAAGGCTTCGATGTCTCGGTTGTAGTTCACAGTTGTTTCGCCGTATTGTGCAAGGTGGAAGGTATCAATCATGTTGACATCTTCCAAGTCTGCAGTGGCTGCTTCATAGGCCACGTTCACAGGGTGGTTTAATGGTAAATTCCATACAGGGAATGTTTCGAATTTAGAATAGCCGGCACGACGACCACGTTTGGTTTCGTGATAAAGCTGGCTTAAGCATGTCGCTAGTTTTCCGCTGTTGGCACCAGGAGCTGTTACGACCACAAGTGGACGAGTCGTTTCGATAAATTCGTTTGCGCCATATCCTGCGTCACTAACGATCGTTTCAACGTCCATCGGATAGCCTTCTGTGTAGCCGTGCGTATACACTTTGATGCCGCGACGTTCGAGTGAGTTTTTAAATTGAGTTGCGGCAGGTTGTCCTGTGTAACGAGTGATGAGGACACTATTAATTTTAAGGTCCCAATAGTGAAGGTCATCCATTAGGCGAAGCACATCTTGGTCATATGTGATGCCAAGGTCACCGCGGATTTTGTTTTGTTCGATATCCCCAGCATACACGCAGATAATAATTTCTGCTTTGTCGCGTAGACGGTGAAGTAATTTGATTTTTCCATCTGGATCAAATCCTGGCAATACGCGCATCGCGTGGAAGTCACCGATTAACTTACCTCCGAACTCTAAGTATAGTTTGTCATAAGCGTTTACCCGTTGAAGAATGTACTGACTTTGTTCTTCAAGGTATTTCTCGCTATCAAATCCTAATTTCATAGAACAACCCCCTTAATTTCATTCCAGTAGTATAGCACGAAAAAAAGGGGAATTCTATAGAAAATGACGGCTTTTTACCCTATAGGAAAAAGAGTTGCAAGTGCCATAATGACAGAGTAGAATAGTAATGGACTCACTCAAAATCATGGAGGATTTTCGTATGAAAAACATGTTGGATTATATGAAAGAGTTTGGGCACATTTCATTTGAAGAAAGAGCTTTTTCTGAAATCGACGCTTTAGTGTTGACAGAATTAGAATATTTACCACTTGAAAAAGTCGTTCCAAGCGATGAAAATGGTGAGAATTTTGTCACAGTGAAAGAAATCGCCGAGTATATGAAGGAACATAAAAAAGAATTATTCGACGAGAATCCAATGATGATGACACCGGAACGCCATGAATTATCGCTAGTAATCGCGGATGCACCTCGTTTCCAATCGTTGAAATTCTTTGGTGTAGTCAGCGTTTGGGATAAAGATACAACCAAACAATTTGCAGCAATTACGGTGGAAGTAGAACCGAATGTCAGACTTGTGATTTTTAGAGGGACGGATGATACGCTTATTGGATGGAAGGAAGACTTCCTGATGACGTATTCACCACTTATTGCGGCGCAAACAGATGCCAAGGAGTATTTAGCCAAACAAGCCAGTTTATGGGGTGGGGACTTAATGGTCTCAGGACATTCAAAGGGTGGGAACTTAGCCATTTACGCTGCGGCCACTCAAGAAGAAGACGTGCAACTGCGCATTATCGATATTTTTTGCTTTGATTCTCCAGGATTGCACCGTTCGGTACTTGAAACAAAAGGCTATCAAAATATAGTGCCATTAGCGATGCGTTATATTCCACAAGATGTACTTGTTGGATTGATGTTAGAGTCAGAAGTGCCATATGTCATTGTCAAAAGTAATGCTATCGGTGCGATGCAACATAGTGCCATGACATGGGGTATTGAAGATGGTCAGTTTGTTCAGATGGAACAATTAACAAAAAACAGTCAGTTGACTGACCAAACTTTCAAGAAATGGACAGAGTCGGTTAGCGACGAAGAACTAGAATTGTTCTGGGATGTCTTCTTTGAACTCCTATTTACTGCTGGAATTGATACAATTAATGATTTATTCGGACAATTTATGCATTACGTTCAAGAGTTCTTGAAGGCAGCAGGAGAGATGGATGAAGAAAAACGTAAAATGTTAATACGGATTGCGTTATTACTCGTTTCAACCAGATTTGAAGTTTGGAGAGACTCGTTAAATGTGTCTGAAATAGTGCAGTTTGAAAAGCCTGAAGTTCACTTGCCAACGTGGGACGAACTCATGACGACTTTAGGTTGGAAGAAGAATGGCTTTGAGGTGCATTATCGTGCGACTGATGAAAACGAAGAGATTCGCGCATATTATCAACAGCGCCACGAACAAAAGAAACACGAAGAGAAATAAAAAAACGAGTTGTCCAAAATTCACTTATAAGTGAATTTTGGGCAACTCTTATTGTTTATACTATTGTTCGCGTTCAATCGCGATGGCAACACCCATGCCGCCGCCTACACAGAGGGAAGCGACCCCGATTTTACCGTCGAGTTGTTCCAGAGCATTGATCAGTGTGACCACAATACGGGTACCAGAAGCACCGATTGGATGGCCTAGTGCAATTGCTCCACCGAATGGATTTACTTTCTCCGTTGGAATCTTTAAGTCTTTGATGACCGCCATGCTTTGTGCGGCAAAGGCTTCGTTCAGTTCAAAGACATCCACTTTTTCAAGCGGAATTCGTGTACGGGCTACTAATTTTTGAATGGCAGGAACAGGGCCGATTCCCATAATCGAAGGATCGACACCAGCTTCGGCATAGCCTTTCAATGTTGCAAGAATTGGAAGACCAAGCTCTGTTGCATATTCACGTGTGGTCATAATGACACAAGCGGCACCGTCGTTAATTCCTGAAGCGTTTCCGGCTGTAACCGTTCCGTCTTTTTTGAAGGCAGGTTTGAGACCGGCAAGACTTTCAAGGGTCGTGTTTGGACGGATAAATTCATCCGTTGCTTTTAAGTCGTCGGATTTGGTTTTTCGGTTGAAGACTGCTACAGGAGTGATTTCGCTGTCGAAACGTCCTTCTTCTTGTGCTTTAGCGGCTTTTTGTTGAGAAGCCACTGCGAAAGCATCTTGTTCTTCGCGGGTGAATCCGTATTTTTCAACGATATTTTCTGCGGTAATCCCCATCGAGTCTTGTGAGTAGGCGTCCGTTAATCCATCATTGAATAAAGAGTCAACTAATGTCACAGGGCCATTTTTTGGAGCGAAGCGTTGTTGTAATAAATGCGGAGCAAGACTCATATTTTCCATACCGCCGGCTAAGACGATTTTGGTATCTCCTAGACGAATGGCTTGTGCGGCTGAAATAATGGCTTTTAGTCCAGAGCCACAGACTTCATTAATTGTTACGGCAGTACTTGCATGTTGGAGGCCAGCGCCAAGTCCGACTTGACGAGCTGGATTTTGCCCAAGACCTGCTTGTAAGACATTCCCAAAGATGACTGTATCAATTTGTTCAGGTGAAAGATTCGCTTTTTGGATGGCTGCTTTTGCGACCGTTGTTCCTAATTCGATAGCGGAAGTGGTAGCAAATTGCCCACCAAATTTACCAATCGCAGTACGTGTGGCACTCACGATGACGATATCATTTCCGTTCATATTTTCATTCCTTTCCAGTCTAAATTTCCTATTTCCTTTCTATTTTATAAGATTTCGTACAAGAAACCTATCAATTTAGTGCCTATAATTAGTAAAGAATTGTTTAAATTCCCTAACATTCAGTGAATTCAATTGTCCTAACGGCGAATTTTTGCTACTATAGTGTGTGCTAAGAAAGAACAGGAAGCTTTTTTGTGTTTGGAACTTCATTCGTAAAGGAGAACAATAAAACAATGAATATAGGGATAGATAAGATTGGCTTCTTCGTACCGCCGACTGCGCTAGATATGGAAACACTAGCAGAGGCGCGTGGAGTAGAGCCAGCTAAATACACGATTGGAATTGGCCAGTCTACAATGGCAGTAGCACCAGTGACTCAAGATATCGTGACTTTAGCCGCAAATGCTGCATTATCCATTATCGATGATAAAGATCGTGAATCTATTGATATGATTTTATTTGGGACAGAAACAGGAATCGATCAATCAAAATCTGCTGCCGTTTATATGCAACGCATGCTTGGATTATCAAACCGTGTTCGTAGCGTAGAATTAAAACATGCCTGCTACGGAGCAACAGCAGCCTTACAATTAGCGAAAGGCCATATTGCCTTAAACCCAACTTCAAGAGTATTAGTCATCGCAAGTGACATTGCTAAATACGGATTAAACTCTGGTGGGGAACCAACACAAGGTGCTGGAGCAATCGCAATGGTTGTTTCTGCTGACCCTCGTTTACTCGTTTTAGAAAATGAAACAAGCTTATTCACAGATGACGTGATGGACTTCTGGAGACCGAACTACGCGGCGCATCCAATGGTAGACGGTAAATTCTCGAATGAGCAATACATCCGTTTCTTTGCTGAAGTATGGCATGATTATCAAGCAAAAACAAATGCCGAGTTTACAGACTTTGATGCGATTTGTTTCCATTTACCATATACAAAAATGGGGATGAAAGCCTTCAAGCCATTCTTAGACGAAATGAGCGAAGAGGAACAAGAACGCTTCACAGCTCGTTACCAAGAAGCAGCGGTCTATAACCGCCAAGTCGGAAACATCTACACAGGTTCATTATTCTTAAGCTTCATCTCATTATTAGAAAACAGTTCTGTGTTAGTAGCCGGAGACCGTATCGGATTCTTCAGCTATGGATCAGGAGCCGTTGGGGAATTCTTTGCCGGCGAATTAGTCGAAGGATTCGAAAACCAATTGCATATTGCAGAACACCAAGCGTTACTTGCCAACCGCAAGATGTTGACAGTTGAAGAATACGAAGAAATCTTCACTGAAGTGGTGGACGCAAGCGGTGAACAAACTTTCACTCGCGAAGACAACAGCCCAATTACATTAACAGCCGTTGTTGACCACCAACGTCAATACACCATCAAATAGAGCGACAACCGTAGCCAGTATCAGGCTGCGGTTTTTTGTTAAAGATGTAAAAAATAAAATATAAATGTTGAAATAATGCGGTTATTAGCGGTCTATTCCACAACCTGCTTTTAGCGCGATTGCGTAAATTCGGAATAGTGTAGTAAAAATTCCTAGAAAAAATCAGGAAAAATTTTTCAGGGTTTCCCCCGTCAAATTATCAAAAAACTTCAGAAAGCCCTCTGGGATGCACTTTCTAACACCCAGCAGGGGTCACATCAAAATGAGTGGCACAACACTTATTTTCATTTTTTATAAGAGATTTGAATAAAATGCACAAAAAGTGATACCGAAGAAACGCCGGTGGGATGCACTTTCTAACACTTTGCACAGGTTCCTTCAAACTGAGTGGCGCAACACTTTCTCATTTTTTATTAGGGATTTGAACAAAATACAAAAAAAGTGATACCGAAGAATTTTGCGGATTTTATAATCGCAGTAACAGGGAATAGCATCGAATGTGAACTACGCGGAGTAGGGGCTTGTCCCGTACTTCGCGTTTGAAGCTTCGAAGGTGCAAGACCAAGGCTTGCACCGGTGCCTTATTAGCGATTTTATGAAGAGACGCCTCTGGGATGCACTTTCTAACACCTGGCAGGGGTACATCAAAATGAGTGGCACAACACTTTTTTGTTTTTATATATAAGCAGAAAGAAAATACGCAGTTTTTTTCGGGTTTTATAGTAATAGTAATGGGGGATAGTATTAAATGCGAATTAGCAGGAGTTGGAAATTTATTTCTTACTCCTGCTTTGAGGCTTTAAAGGAGAGAGACCATAGGGCTCGAACCGGTACCCCATTACCGTTACTATAAAGAAACCCGAAAAAGAAAACTGCGTATTTTATAGTCAGTTTTTGCTATTTTGTGGTATCCTATGTAAAGAGAAAATGAAAGAAAGTAGTAGCGCCATGAAGAAAATTATCGTCATAAACACCGGTGGTACAATCGCCATGAGTGAAGACCGCTCAACCGGTAACGTAACCCCAACAAGCACAAACCCATTAACAAACTCCGACACCCTTTTTGCACCCATCGCAAGTGTCGTCGTAGAGGATCTATTTAACCTTCCATCTCCACATATGACGGAGGAAAAAATGTGGGAAGTTCAAAAGCGAATCATTCAAGCGCAACAGGATGGCTTTGATGGAGCGGTGGTGACTCACGGAACCGATACATTAGAAGAAACAGCGTATTTTTTAGAGTTAACAACTGATGGAACATTCCCAATCGTGTTAACAGGAGCAATGCGTTCTAGCAATGAAATTGGAGCGGACGGGTTAGCGAACTTACGCAGTGCCATTATTACGGTAACGAGTCCAGAGAGTGTGGATAAAGGAGTTCTTGTCGTGATGAACGATGAAGTCCATGCGGCAACATATGTGACAAAGACACATACTACAAACGTAGCGACTTTCCAAACCCCAACCTTTGGACCGCTTGGATTAGTATCGAAGAGTGAAGCGATTTACTTCCAAAAATTCTTACATCATGAATACTATCCAATCAAAGAACTTGTGGATAAGGTCTACTTATTAAAAGCATATGCTGGAATGGATTCGATGTTATTTGATGCGATTGCCGATTCGGATGCTAATGGATTAGTCATTGAAGCTCTTGGTGCAGGGAATCTTCCACCAATGACACTTCCTGGGTTGCAACGTTGTTTAGACAAAGGAATTCTGGTCGTGCTCGTATCCCGTGCATTTAACGGTGTAACGTATGACGTATACAATTATCTTGGCGGAGGCAAACAGCTCCATGAAGCAGGAGTGATTTTCACAACAGGGCTTAGCGGACAAAAGGCTCGTGTGAAATTATCAGTGTTATTAAGCGCTCATGCGAATAGAGAAACAATCATTAGAGCATTTCAAGTATAGGAAAGAGGAATAGATATGGTTAGAAAAATTGGACGAGTGGTTCGTCAATATGAAGGAAAACCGATTATTTACGGCATGCCACTAGAAGAGCTAACAGCTTGGTTTGAAGCAAAAGGCGAAAAGAAATTCAGAGCAGGACAATTATGGGACTGGCTTTACCGCAAACGTGTGACGAGTTTTGAAGAAATGACAAACTTGCCAAAATCACTGATTGAACAATTACAAGAAGAGTTCACATTCCCAGTATTAAACGAACGTATCAAACAACAATCAACAGATGGAACGCGTAAATTCCTCTTTGAATTAGCAGATGGCCTCTTAATCGAAACGGTATTAATGCCACAAGAATACGGCTTATCCATCTGTGTAACCACACAAGTAGGATGTAACATCGGATGTACCTTCTGTGCCAGCGGAATTATCGCAAAACAACGTGACCTTGTTGCAGGGGAAATCGTAGCGCAAGTAATGCACGTACAACGAACTTTAGACGAAGTGTCTCCTGGCGACCGTGTCAGCCATATCGTAGTGATGGGGATTGGGGAACCATTCGATAACTACGATAACGTGATTAAATTCTTGAAAGTGGTCAATTCTGATAAAGGTCTTGCAATCGGGGCTCGTCATATCACTGTATCTACAAGTGGTTTAGCTCCAAAAATTCGCGAGTTCGCAGACGAAGGACTACAAGTAAACCTCGCGTTATCCCTTCATGCACCAGATAACGATACACGTTCTCGTATCATGCGTATCAATCGTAAATATCCAATTGAAGTGGTGATGGATGCGATTAATGAATATATCGCTAAAACCAATCGTCGTGTAACCTTCGAGTACATCATGCTCGATCACGTGAATGATTCTGTGGAACAAGCGCAGCAATTGGCCGACCTTCTTGCGGATAAGAAACGTCTTTCATACGTCAACTTAATTCCTTATAACAAAGTTCGTGAACATGACCAATACGAACGTAGTGGAAAAGAGCGCGTAGTTGCTTTCTACGATGTGTTGAAGAAAAACCACATCAACTGTGTTGTTCGTAAAGAATTTGGACATGATATCGAAGCAGCTTGCGGACAATTACGTTCAAGCCAAATGAAACGTGACCGCGCTGAAAAAACAAAAGCATAATGAAATAGATGAACCGCACCTGAATGGGTGTGGTTTTTTTGTGCAAAAATCAAAAATGAGCAGATATTTTTATAGGTTTTTGATTGAAAATACAAAAGAACTCTATTTTCTAAAAGAAAAATTTGCTATAATTTCAATGAAGAAAGCGGTAACAGGTATAAAATGAACCAATAAGGAAAGGAGTCGCTCGAATGCTAGAAGTTCATATTAAAAGTTTTTCATATGGAGAAAAAGAGGTTCTAAATCAGATTGACTTGCATCTTCCACCATCTCAGATTATTGGACTAGTAGCACCAAATGGTGTAGGAAAATCTACGCTTATCCAAATATTGTCTGGACACTTAAGAAATAACGGAACTTCGGTGTCTTATCAAGGAAAAAATTATACAACTGATACATTATTTATGAGACAGCATATTGTGAAGATGCCGGATCAATCAGAATTATACGATGAGTTAAATGGAATCGAACATTTGAATTTCTATGCCTCGATGTGGAAAGTAGCTTCTGGAACGGTTCAAACTGTGATAGAACAGTTGAAAATGGAAGACTATATTCATCATAAGGTGGGCGAGTATTCACTCGGGATGCGGCAACGCCTTTGTTTTGCATTAGTACTGGTCACAAAAGCAGATTACATGCTTGTTGATGAGGTGATGAACGGATTGGATCCGGATAATGTGGAATTAATTTCTAGAGTGTTGAGACAGTTAAGAAATGAAGGGAAAACGATTGTGATGGCTTCTCATTTACTCAACAATCTCGATTCGATTGCAGACAAGATTTTTTTTATTAAAGACAAACGAATCGCGTTAGAATATTCACCGCAAGTGGAAGGGATGGATACACTTCAATTGACCTTTGTTTCAAAAGAACGTTTCGAAAAGTTTGTAGAACAATTTCAAAGAGAAATAGAGATGATGAATAGCGAAGAAAGACAGCTGAGCATTCACCTTACGCCTGGAGAGTATTCAGAAGAAAAATGGAAGTGGATATTTGAAGACATCCATCAATTTAGTGAAATTAAGATTGGAGTAAAAGGGTGTTATGCCCTTTATAAAGAACTGTACGGATAGTACAATCGAGAGTTTAAAAAGAGAGGAGAAGATAAAATGAGAACGCAATTACTGTTGATTGTTCGAAATCGATTAATGAAAATTCAGTTCATCGGTTGTGTACTGCTGATGGTTGTTTTTCTTATGATGAATTTTCAACAAAAATCTTCTCTCAACGATCTTTTAAATAGTACTTTACATCAAGGCGATAAAATTCATTTGATGATCATCAATGAATATGAAGAAGAAGCAAAGAAAAGAAGTTTAACGGAAACAGAGGAAAAATGGTTAGAGGATGCTCTTGCCTATCATCGTTCAGTAGCAGCATTCCAGAAGCAAGATTATAAAACTTATATTAAAGAGCAGATTCATTTTTGGGAGCTGCGTCTTGAGTTACGAGATAAAGAACAATCGCCCCTTCCGATTTACAATACAATTGGATTTAATCCTAGTAAGCAGGAACAGTTAGAGTATAAGAATGTCAAACAACATTTAATGGAGTTTCGTTTTTTAGACGAACAGGGACGCTATCAATTAGACGATATTTTACAAATGGTCAATCGAAGATTTTGGATGGAATGGACAAGATATAATGAACCGATGCTTTACTGGTTACCAGTTCTATTTTCAATCTTGCTACTATTTATCAGTCCTATTCTTTTAGACGATTGGAAGCATCGAAGTGTGTTAGCGGTGAAGCCGATTCGCTATTGGAAATATCTCCTACAAAAGATAAGCAGTTACTGGTTGGTAAATATGTCGTTTGTAATTCTTGCCTTGTTTGGTATTTTTCTAGTACAGAGCTTCTCTTTTGGATGGGGGAACCTCAATTCGCCGTTTCTTGTATTTCGTGGGGAAGAGGAAGTCCTCATGTTTTCGTTACAATTTATTGGGGTTGTCCTGCTCTTAGCAGCATGTGTGTTACTATTCTTAATCAATCTCATCGCATGGTGTAATCAGTTAAGTAGAAATAAGATGCTAGGATTTATCGCAGGTCTGATGGTTATTTGGGCAGAGCCCATCTTACGTTCCATGAAGATTTATCCTTCTTTTGCAGATAAGTTGCCACTGTACTATGTGAATTTTGGCTCTGTTATCCAAGGGATAAAAGATGATTTTTATGCGACGGGTACGTTTACGATTTCAAATGGCTGTGCTAGCTTACTTGTAGGAGCGTTTGTGTTCTTCTTATTGACGGTTGGAACTTCTTGCTGGCAAGAACGTCTGAGACGAGGTGGTTCGGTATGAGTAGATGGGTCAAATTAGATAGAATGCATTTAAAGAAAAGAGGATTTTTCTATAAGATACCGTTTCTTATTTTAGTAGGTATGATGTTTGTCGTTGGATATCATCACTTTGCAGGAAAACCGGCCTTAAAAGATGTGATTGAGCAACAGTTTTCTCAGATAGACGCTCTTAAAGAATCATTTGAGAACCAAGTGACCATCGATGAAGATACAAAGAAAGCACTGAATACTACTTTCCAAGCTCTCTATCAAACCTATGCCCAAGAAAATGGAATATATACGATAAAAGGAAAAACAGACCGACTGATTCCGATTTATGAAAAACGATTAGAATTGGTTGAATCTCTTTTAAGGAGCGGTCCAGAAGAATGGGCGGATTCGTTAGAGAGTCCAGTTCAAATTAGAGCTAAACTTCAATTATTCCATTATTTAGTTGAGAAAGAGATACCCTACCAAACCTATTATCAGTATGGTGATTTTATACAGACGAGTTTTCAACTTCTTGGCTATGGCTTGCTTACCTTCTTTTTCCTTGTACAAGTTGGGGAATTTTTAGAAAGAAAGCATCGGCATCAAACACTACTCGAAGTAGTGCCGATTTCTAATAAAGAAGAATTAGTGGCAGAAACGCTCTATTCTTTAAAGTACTTTTATGCTTTTCCTAGTCTGCTGGTGATTCTGTCTTTAGTGGTGTATGGAATCATTATCCATGAGAATGTTCTTCTGTTTCCTGTATCGTATGTTTCTAATGGGGAAATAATCTTTATTTCAGCAGTTAGAGGAGACTTAATGGCGATTGGATATCCATTACTAGCAATTGTTGGCTTATTCATTGTGCAAATGCTTCTTTTTTCTTGGGTGAAAGATACGATGATTTCTACGGTTGTCCTCTTTATACTTTGCTATGTGAGTATTCAAGGGTATCAGTTAGGAGAGATTTTACCGTTCAGTTTATTACCAGCCCTACAACATGGAATCCCACTTATGATAGGAGCTTTTGCAGGAGTGGTCTTCTCCATTGTGTTCATTGGCATAAGGCTAAAAAATATAAGGAAGTGAGGAACTAAAAATCCTCACTTTTCTTTTATTTTCCTACAAAAGTCCTATATACATTGGATTAAGACAATGTTACACTATGAACATAAACATCAGTTGAAGTGGAGCGAGTGTGTATGAAGGTTGTTTTTCAGAAGTTTAAAAAAGAAGTGTTCATCATGGTCACGTTGCTCACCCTCATTGCAGGGGCGGAATTAGTATCGAGTGTCGTTAATGCGCAAACTTTAGATACTTTAGTAAACATGGATATTCATAATTTCTTTTATAAGGCTATTTGTTTAGTGGTTATTTTTGCATTTTATCTATTGTTTACGTATATGTTGATTCGCTATCAAGCCTACTTTAATCAAAAAGTAGCGACGTGGTTACGAGACCGTATTAGTCATTCGATTGAAGCGACGACATATGGACGCTTTTATGAAAAGAATAGTCAAACCTATATTTCATGGTTTACAAGCGATTTGGAACAGATTAAAGGGAATGCGATTAATCCAACCTTTGAAGTTATCGGAGGAATTATTTCTGCAACTATTTCAGCGATAGCCTTGTTTATGTATCATTGGTCTATCGTCTTACTAGCGGCTATCTGTATTGTCATCATGGCCGTGTTGCCAGCTTTGTTTTCAGCAGAACTGACCGATAAAACGATCAAAGTGTCAGAAGCCAATGAAAAATTCGCAAAATCCATTT
Source organism: uncultured Streptococcus sp. (assembly GCA_963540995.1). GTDB lineage: Bacteria > Bacillota > Bacilli > Lactobacillales > Aerococcaceae > Granulicatella. The sequence continues at coordinate 21,255 of CAUTST010000003.1, read as the reverse complement.
CAGATTTGTTGAGTGGCTATGATACGCTATTCGTCTTTCGTAAGCTAGCGTATTTAAAAGACAAAATCCATGAAAAATCGGTTGAAGTAGGAGATACGCATCGCGACTATAGTAAAACGATGGCAAAAGTTGCCGTGAGTGGCGGTATCGGGAATGTCTTTAGCCAAATTTCTGTATTCATATTAACGGGGTACTTAGCTTATATTGGCGAAGTAAGTATCGGGAGTATTCTAGCATCGATGGCATTAAGTAGTACCATCTTCAACGTGCTCGGAAATATTAGTCAGAAGATTGGTTCGATTAAGAGTACAGATGCATTGTTTGATAAATATGAACAATTAGAACCTGCATCCCTTGTAGAGGAAGTACCAGAAGTGGAACCAAGCACTCTGATTGAAGTGAAGGATGTTTCATTTAACTACGGAGACAAGGTGATTTTAAATCATGTTTCTCTCGGCTTTAATGAAGGGCAAAAATACGCGATTACAGGCGAGAGTGGAACAGGAAAGTCAACACTGTTAAATATTATCGCTGCAAAATTAACGGAGTATTTAGGAGAAGTGACACTTGCTGGAGTCGATGTGAAGAAACAGTCCTATAATGAGTTATATCGTCAAATGGTCTATATCGCTCAAAAACCACATGTCTTCACGACAACCATTCGTGAGAACGTAACGCTCGCCGAAGAGTATACGGATGAAGAAGTGTGGGAGTCTTTAGAAAAAGTGGGACTTGCTTCTATCGTAAGAAACTTGCCTCAGGGACTAGATACGGTCTTAGGTGATGGGGATTCAAATCTATCCGGCGGCCAGTTGCAACGAATCGCTTTTGCACGAGGATTGATCAAACAACCAAAAGTCTTCTTGCTCGATGAAGTCAGCTCCAACTTAGATGAAAAGACAACCATTGAGGTGTTGAAACCAATCTTAGAAGATACGAGCGTGACGGTTCTATGGGTAACGCACCATCTGCCTGAAGCGTTGAAAGAAACTATCGATCAAACGATTCAAATGAGTGAATTAAATCAAACGGCTTAACGACTGTTTAGTGACCTTCCGATGGATGAATAGGGAGGTCTTTTTTTGATGCCTTGCATGCATGAAAAAGTGCAAATTCATAGTTTTTTTCCTCAAAAAGGAACAAAAACCAGTGTAATAAATGAAGAAAGTATGACCGGGAATATAAGAAAATTCTACGAACGTGTTACAGGTTGATGTCAACTATTACGGAAACATATGTTCTTGTCATTTGTTTGTCACAATAACATCAGAAAAAGTCGAAAAAATTAAGTGACTTTAACAAACCGCATAAAATCAACATTTTGAGTTTTTCCTGTGCTAAAATAATTAGCATAAATTAAGTTCGCAACCAAAAAAATCCAAGCGAACGAGGTTTTTGACTTTAGAAAAAGTCGGAAATCGGAAAGGAAAATATGAAACCAATCAAGAAACAATTCATGATGGTGACAGCATCACTTGCTTTATTTAGTTATGCAGGATTTTCAGCAACAACAGCAAGTGCCGACGAAGTAGAATGGACAGCACGTACTGTAGAACAAGTAAAACAAGATGTAAAAACAGACGATAAAGGTGTACAAGAGTACACAATCAAATGGGGAGATACATTATCAGTGATTTCTGAAGCAACTGGTGCATCATTAGATACATTAGTTCAAGTGAACGAAATTCAAGATGCGAACCTTATTTACCCAGGAACAGTGGTACGTTTCTCAGCTGACCAAAAAGAAGTGACAGTTGATAACGGAACATCACAACACTCATACCGTGTTCAAGACAACAATGAAGTACAAGAAGTTGAAACGACTGAAGCGACAACACAAGCGACAGAAACAACGCAAGGCTCTCAAGCAACCGAAGCAACTGAAACAACACAAGCAGCTGCAGCTTCTTCAAGCCAAGGTGGTTACTACTTAACAGTTGAAGCAACAGCTTACTCATATAATGAAGCTGGTTTATCAAACTACACAGCTGATGGAACTAACCTTGTAAGTGAACCAAACGTGATTGCGGTTGACCCAAGCGTGATTCCGTTAGGATCATATGTTGAAATTCCAGGGTATGGTATTTTCCGTGCTGCGGATACAGGTGGCGCTATCCAAGGAAATAAAATTGACGTTCACTTAGTAAACTTGAATGATGTTTACAACTTCGGACGTCGTACAATCACAATTCGTGTATTACAATAATCACAATATTTTTGAACTAAACTTAACTTAACGAAGAGTCAGGCAATCGGTCCTGGCTCTTTTTCTTTTTAGAAAGTTAAGAAAAAGTAAGAGTTGACTAGAAAATTAGGAAACTGCATGAAACTGTGGTATATTAATAACATCGAGTAAAAAGAAAACCGATTGGAGAGGGGATTTTATGAAGAAAAAATTCGTAGGAGCATTAGCGCTTGCATCAACTTTCGTATTAGCGGCATGCTCAAATGGCTCATCAGAAAACGTTGCAACAACTAAATACGGCAACATTACAAAAGATGAATTTGTTACAGCAATGAAAGATTCTGTTGGGGAACAAACAATACAACGTTTAGTATTAACGAAAGTACTAGAAGGATCTGTTGAGGATGCAGCATCTCTTAAAACAGCTGCAGAAGAAGAAGTGGCTAAATTAGTTACTCAATATGGTGGTGAAACTGGATTATTAACGGTTTTACAACAAAACGGAATCACTTCTATAGACGCATACCGTCAAACACTTTACTTAAACAAATTAATGACAGAAGCGGTGAAGAAAGCTGCGAACTTCTCAGAAGAAGACATCAAAGCGTACTATGAAGCGTGGGAACCAGAAATTACGGTTCAACATATCTTAATTTCTGCTACATCTTCTGCGACTGATGAAGAAAAAGCAGCGGCTAAAGCAAAAGCTGAAGAATTAATCCAACAATTAAAAGATGGAGCTGACTTTGCGGAATTAGCGAAAGCAAACTCTGCAGATACTGGTACAGCTTCGAACGGCGGTCAAATTGGACCATTCAAACGTTCAGATATGGTCACTGAATTCTCAACAGCGGCCTATAACTTGCAGAATGTTGGAGATATCACTGAAACTCCAGTTCAAACTCAATACGGTTACCACATCATTAAGTTAGTATCTAGAGAAGAGAAGAAATCATTTGATGAAATGAGAGAACAAATGGAAACAGAAATGTTAAATGAGAAATTGCAAGATTCTGCATTCATAAACCAAACAATGGTTGATTTGGTGAAAGCTGCTGACGTGAAAATCACAGATGAAAGCTTACAAGATGCTTTAAAGAATTTCTTACAAGAAACTGAAACGGAAACAACAACCACAACAACTACAACAACTACAACAACCACAACAACTTCTAATTAAGAATGTCTTACCTCTACACGAACTTCTCGTGTGGAGGTTTTCTTTATGTTAGAGTCAGTTTGTTGGTTTTGTTTCTATTTCGAAAACAAATGCCTTTAAATAAAAGAGTTTTATTGACATCAAAAAGAATGAGCGTATAATGAACCCATAACGCAATGAGATGGAGAGTACTCATCGAGGCACTGAGTAGAGAGCTTAGGGTTGGTGGAACTAAGTAGTGACGAAATGGGGAAGATGGCCATTGAGCGGACTTTCTGAGCAGTTGTAAGGGAAGTACGGGGCGCCCGTTATAGCGGTACGATTTCAATGCACAGGCGTGGAATCGGGTGAGGTTTATCTAGTGATGGATGAACGAATAAAGGTGGTAACACGGTATTTTTGAAATGATCGTCCTTTGTCCTTTTGGGGCAGAGGATTTTTTTATTGTGTTCGACAGTGCAAGGAGGAATGTTTCAAATAAATTCGCAACTAACTCAACAAATTTATAACATCGGAGGAAAAACAATATGAAAATTAAAAACGTATTATTAACAGCCGTTGCAGCATTCACATTAGCAGCGTGCGGAAATCAAAGTTCACAACAATCTAGCGAGGCTGCTAAAGCAACAGAAGCACCAGCGCAAACAGTTAAAGTTGCCGTAGTAGGTAGCGCAGCACACGAAATCTGGGATTACGTAGCTGAAAAAGCGAAAAAAGAAAACATCAACATCGAAGTTGTAGAAATGAACGACTACGTATTACCAAATACAGCGCTTGAAGAAGGTTCTGTTCAAATGAACGCATTCCAACACCGTGCCTACTTAGCGCAATGGAACAAAGATAAAGGAACTGATTTGAAAGAAATCGGAACAACATTTATCACGCCATTATATTATTTCTCAACGAAATATAAATCATTAAAAGATTTACCAGAGAAAGCAAAAGTATTAGTTCCTAAAGAAGTGGCTATCCAAGGTCGTGCATTAGTCGCATTGCAAACAGAAGGGTTAATCACATTAAAAGAAGGCGTTGGAACAAAAGCATCTCTAGCAGACATTACAAGCAACCCTCGTAACTTAGAAATCATCGAAGCAGAATCAGCACAAGCACCACGTTTATTACAAGACGTTGACGCAGCTTCCATCAATGGCTCTATGGCTCAAGATGCTGGTTTGAAAATCGAAGACAACATCTTCTCAGATGCAAACCACTTAGATACAATTCCTAAAGATCGTTACAACATCATCGTTGTGAAAGCAGAAGATGCTGACAACCCAACATACAAAAAAATCGTTGAATTATACCAATCAGACGATGTAGCGAAGAAAATGGATGAAATCGCACCAGGACAATACTTCCCAGTGTGGAACTCAGAAAAATAATCCCTTTAGACGTCAGAGTACAATGTGCTCTGGCGTTTTTGTTTGGAATAGGAGCGGAATATAGTGGTGTGTAGTATAATAAGAGTGAGAGTTTGAACGTTGGAGGAAGAACGATGAAGACATGGATGAAATTAGCGCTGTTGTCGGTAGTAGCAGTGGCGCTTGCAGCGTGTGGAGGACAGGAGAAAATCTTGATGCCGAATGCTTTGCAGACGGATCGGATTTGGATGGATGTACATCACGGAGAAAAAATAGAGTTGGATCCGCATAACACGGTGACGGCGGTCTATCATTTTGATGGAAAAGGAAATGTGCTTGCCTATACAGGATTGGATTTGGATCTCGGGGATTTAGGCGGGAAGAATGAGAAACAAATTTTGGAATTAGCCCAAAAACAATTTGAACGTAATTTCTATCGCCATAAACAACAACTCCGAGAAAAGTTAGAAGTTCAATTAGAGACGCTGAGAAAGGAAGGTAACAAAGTATCGTGGGAGGGAAAATCTAAGGAAGTTCGAGAAAAATTGAAACAGATAGATGAAAAAATGAAAGATTTACGAGAACAATTATCTGCAGTAGATTTCGCAGAATACAAGAGTCCAACGCCTTCGCCAGTCAGCTACTCCTTTGGAACTTACGACAAAGACGAGTATACTAAAGACCAAACGCAATTGATTGTAAGATTTGAGGTACAACAGCTTGCGAAAGAGTCCATGGAGTATCAAAATGTAAGAGTTGAAAAATACTTGAGAGATGGATTCTTTGCTTTAAATGCAACAGAAGTCAAAGGTTCTTATTATGTAGGACTCACAGAAGCAGGATTGGAAGAGGATGAGCCTGGGGATTATCATGACTTTATGACGCTGGTGAAGAAAGGGCATAAAGGAATCAAATTAATAAAAGAATAACTAAAAGAAAAAAGAGTGGCGAACGCCACTCTTTTTCGTTTGGAATATTCGTGTTTACAAACGGAAGTTGCTCGTTCGATAAAATGAGATTAAAACAGAATTTAATATAACGAACGAAAAATAATTTTAACAGTTAAAATGTACGTATTTTGTATTGTAAAACAAAAATGGTTCTTGTATACTATAGATATCAAATAAACGAACAAAAAGGAGTGATCATTTCAATGGATAAGTTTTTTAAACTGAAAGAGAACGGCACGAACGTTTCAACGGAGTTTGTGGCAGGGTTAACGACATTTTTCGCGATGTCATACATTATTTTTGTCAATCCGAACATTCTAAGCAAAACAGGGATGCCTTTCCAAGCAGTCTTCTTATCAACGATTATCGCAACAGTGGTCAGCACATTAGTGATGGGTCTTTTCGCAAACGTTCCTTACGCATTAGCACCAGGGATGGGGTTAAACGCGTTCTTTACATTTACAGTTGTATTTGGCCTTGGATTCACTTGGCAAGAAGCATTAGCAATGGTATTTATTTGTGGTTTATTCAATATTTTCATTACTGTAACAAAAGTTCGTAAGATGATTATTAAAGCCATTCCGGTCAGTATGCAACATGCTATCGGGGGCGGGATTGGGATTTTCATCGCTTATATCGGTTTAAAAAACGCCAACCTATTAAACTTCCTTTCTGATTCAAATACAATCACTCAAGTAAACGGCGCTGCGTATAATGTCGCTACAGAAGCTTACAAAGGCGGCGTGTTCAGCGTGAACTCAAATGGTGGTATCGTTCCCTCTCTTGTCAACTTCACATCTCCAGGAGCACTCCTTGCTGTGATTGGTTTAGTGATTACTGTAGTCTTATTATTGAAAAAAGTTCGTGGGGCTATTTTACTTGGGATTGTTTTAACAACACTTTTAGCGATTCCAATGGGCGTTGTTGATTTATCAAAAGCAAGTTTTGAAAGCAACTCACTAGGAGCAGCGTTCAATGACTTAGGTACCACATTCATGGCAGCCTTTGGTTCAGAAGGAATTGTAAAACTCTTCTCTGATCCAGCACGCTTGCCTTTAGTATTAATGACGATTTTCGCATTCAGCTTATCGGATACATTTGACACACTTGGAACATTCATCGGTACAGGTCGTAAAACAGGTATCTTCTCTGAAGAAGACGAACGTCAACTTGAAAACGGATCTGGTTTCTCTTCTAAGATGGATAAAGCCTTATTCGCAGATGCGATTGGTACTTCTATCGGGGCTATCTTTGGCACTTCTAACACGACAACCTATGTTGAAAGTGCAGCCGGAATCGGTGCTGGTGGACGTACTGGTTTAACAGCAGTCGTTACAGCACTTCTCTTCCTATTATCAACACTATTAGCACCATTTGTGGGAATTGTTCCTGCAGAAGCGACAGCGCCAGCGTTAATTATCGTTGGGGTAATGATGCTTTCTTCATTCGCTGATGTGAAATGGGACGAATTAGACGAAGCCATTCCAGCGTTCTTTGCCGGAATTTTCATGGCACTTTGCTACAGTATCTCTTACGGTATCGCAGCAGGATTCATCTTCTACTGCTTAGTGAAAGTTATTACTGGTAAAGCAAAAGACATTCACCCAATTTTATGGGTCGCTACAGGATTGTTCATCCTGAACTTCATTATCTTGGCTCTTCTATAAGAGTAAATATCAGCTGATAATGAACGATTTTATTGAACTTTAGCCATAATAGGGCACCTAGGTATTTTTGCTTAGGTGCTTTTCCTTTTATTTCATGATACGATAGAGAAGACAGAAAGGGAGTTGACTATGACAGAACAAACAACTGAAATCACTGCTTACGAGCGTTCCGTAGCGCTTGTGAAGGCAGAACTCACTCAATATAAACCAAAACAAATCGATACGGTATTAGCCCTCTTGCAAGATGGCAACACCGTACCGTTTATTGCGCGTTATCGTAAAGACCAAACTGGTTCTTTAGATGAGGTGCAAATCCGTGAAATCGAAGAGCGCCAACGTTATTTGGAAAATTTCGAAAAACGGAAAGAAGAAATTAGCCGTCTCATCGACGAACAAGGCAAACTCACGCCAGAGATTACGGCTGCATTAAGCAAGGCGACAACCTTAACCGCATTGGAAGATATTTATCGTCCGTATAAACAAAAACGTCGCACGAAGGCAACGATTGCTAAAGAAGCAGGCCTAGAGCCGTTCGCATTATGGTTACTCATGACGACGAAGGATTCTGTAGAGGAAAAAGCGGCAACGTTTATCAATGAAGAAAAAGGGGTTCTAACGGTCGAAGATGCGATTAACGGTGCTGTAGAAATTATCGCCGAATGGATTTCCGATGAAGCGAAATACCGTAACCAATTACGTCAATTTACGAAAAAGAACGGTATCGTGAAGTCTGTTGTGAAAAAAGAAGAGCTCGACGAGAAGAAAGTCTACGAAATGTACTATGACTACGAAGAGCCCGTGAAATCCATCGTTCCTCACCGTGTGCTTGCCTTAAACCGTGCAGAAAAAGAAGATGTCGTGCGTGTGACGATTGAAGTCGATGTGACAAACCCTCTTATAAAGATTAAAGAAGAGAAAATCAAAAATCCGTCTTCACCTTCAGCTCCAATTGTCGAAGGAGCGATTGAAGAAAGCTACAAACGATTCATCGGACCAGCGATTGAACGCGAAATCCGTAATGAATTAAGTGAAAAGGCGCAAACACAAGCGATTGCGATTTTCGGAGAGAACTTGAAGAATTTATTATTACAAGCGCCAATGAAAGGCCAAGTGATTCTAGGACTCGACCCAGCGTACCGTACAGGATGTAAATTAGCGGTTATCGACGAAACAGGGAAAGTGCTAGGGAAGTCAGTGATTTACCCTCACGTAGGAGCTTCAGAAGCAAAACGCGCTCAAGCAGGCGGACAATTCCGTCGCATCGTGGAACAATATGGCGTAACGCTTGTGGCGATTGGGAACGGAACGGCTAGCCGCGAGTCTGAACAATTCGTGGCAGAACAATTACGACAAATCCCTCGTAAGGTGGTGTACACCATCGTCAGCGAAGCAGGTGCCTCTGTGTATTCTGCCAGTGATATTGCACGTCTTGAGTTCCCAGATTACCAAGTCGAAGAGCGTTCCGCAGTCAGCATCGCTCGTCGCTTGCAAGACCCATTAGCAGAATTGGTTAAAATCGATCCAAAAGCCGTTGGAGTTGGACAATATCAACACGATGTGCCAGAAAAACAATTAGATGAGCAGTTAGACTTTGTCGTTGAAACAGCCGTGAACAAGGTTGGGGTAAACGTGAATACGGCGAGTGCCGCTCTCTTAGAACACATTGCCGGATTAACGAAAACAACAGCAGCCAACGTAGTCGCTTTCCGTGATGAAAACGGTAAGTTCACAAACCGTACTCAATTGAAGAAAGTTCCTCGCTTAGGACCAAAAGCTTACGAGCAAGCCATTGGGTTCTTACGTATCATTGATGGAACGAATCCGTTTGACGGAACAGACATTCACCCAGAGTCTTATGATGTTGCTAAAGCCATTTTGAAAAAAGCCAATGCTGAAAAATTAGCGCTTGGTTCACCAGAGTTGGAAGAAGCACTTAAAGGACTGAATGCTAAGGAATTGAAAGAAGAATTTGGTATCGGACAAGAAACGCTGGAATTAGTGCTGGATGGATTATTGAAACCAGGACGTGACCCACGTGAAGAAGTCGCAGGACCAATCTTACGAAGCGATGTCTTGAAGATGGAAGACTTACAAGTGGGAATGGAACTCGAAGGAACAGTTCGTAACGTAGTAGACTTCGGTGCGTTCGTGGATATCGGTGTGAAACAAGACGGCCTTGTGCATATTTCGAAATTGAAAAAAGGCTTCGTAAAACATCCAAGTGATGTCGTTGCAGTTGGGGATATCGTAACGGTTTGGGTGACGGAGCTTGATCTGAAGAAAGGTCGTGTCGGCCTCTCTATGATTGGACCGGAAAATAAATAATTACGCTGCTATTACTGCGTTCTGCAGGAATTCTTTATAGAAGCGACAATAGCTGTACCGGGGTGAGCCTGTAGTCTCACTCCCTACTGAGCCTCAAAGGGACTCTAGGAAATAAATTTCCAGAGTCCCTGATTCGCATCAGTTACATTCGCTATTATCTCTACTATAGATTCCGTGCAGAACTTCGTAATAGCTTTTTTGTGCAACCATAGAGATGCCTTAGTGGGAATGAATCGTGTTTGGCGGTTCCTAGCTGGAAGTCTGTATAGTAGCGACAATAGCTGTATCGAGGAAAGCCTGTAGTCTCACCCCATTTTTGTGAACTCATAAAGCGGGATAGTGAGTGCACAGCTTCAGCTAGATGAAAAGAAAGCTTAATCTTTTAGTTGCATGCACAAAAAACTACTAACAGAGTGGAAAGCAAAAAATAAGTGGCTGCATAAAGATGATTCCGCAAAGACTAACGGATTCTATAATCACAGTAACGTGATACGCATCGAATGTGAACTACTCGGAGTAGGGGCTTGTCCCGTACTCCGAGTTTGAAGCTTCGAAGGTGAGAGACCTAGGGGCTCGAACCGGTGCAACGTTACAGTGATTATGAAGACATCCGTTAGGAAAGGCGGAAGCATTTCTGTTATAAAGAGCATGCACCAAAGCACACTTAAATTTTCAGTAAATTCCACTTGCATTAGTGGTATTTTTTTGTGGATGCAAGTATACTAAAAGAGTATATGCTTGTAGCATGGAATATAGAAAGGGGAGTGTGAGATGACTCAAAATCCTGCTTTAGTTCAGTTGACAGAAAATGCCAACCAAATTTATCAACTCATTTCAAAACAAAAAACACATCTTTGCTTGGCAAAATGCCCAGCATTCGAAGAAATTATCGATACACAATTATTCGGTTTATCGAAACAAGTGGATTTCGCAGTATCACTTGGATTAATTCACGCGAACGAAGGCCACAAAATTATGGCTGATTTAGAATACGCATTAAACGACATGTATACGCAAGTGTACGAAGAGTCGCGACAAAATTAGAGGAGGCTTGACGTGTTAAATTTTCATGAAAAAATGAAGCACCTTCTCAATGTGGATCCGCTCATTATGGGATTGTATTCGGTACTTTCGATTTTCGGACTCGTCATGATTTATAGTGCAAGTAGTTACTACGCTCTTGCCAATCAAGGAAACTCAGAAGCGTTTATGGTGAAGCAGTTTGTCTTTATCATTATCGGAATTTCGATGGCGTTAGGGATTTCTGTTCTACCTGAGAAATTCTTGAAGAATGAAAAAGTCATGATGGGAGTAGCTGGCATGATTTTTATCCTGCTAGTGATTGTATTATTTACACCGAGTGTAAACGGGGCGAAGAGTTGGATTAACTTGAAACTCTTTAGCTTACAACCGTCCGAATTAGTAAAACTATTTGTAATCTGGACATCGGCTTATATTTATAGTAAGAATGAACGTAGCAAACGCGATTGGAGATTCTATCTCATTCCTGCTGGAATTACGGGGTTCTTCATCGGTATGGTCATGCTACAACCGGACTTAGGAACGTCCATCATTATTGCAGGAGTTGCCGTTCTACTGGGCCTTATGACAGGGGTATCGAACCGCGCACTAGCTTTGTGGGGTGTTGCCTTTGCTGGGTTATATGGCCTCACTTATTTAGACGCTTCGATTTTTGAGAAATTCGGATTAAAAGCTTACCAATTAAGTCGTTTTACATCGTTCCATAATCCATGGAGTGATCCAACAGGTGCTGGTTATCAATCGATTCAAGGCTATCTTGGATTATCAAGAGGTAGCTGGTTTGGGACAGGATTGTCGAATTCTGTTCAAAAAACAGGGTTCCTACCAGAAGCCCATACGGACTTTATTTTAGCGATTGTCGGAGAAGAGTTAGGATATATTACAATCTTTATCTTACTTCTTGCCATTTTTGGTTTAATCATCGCGATTATCCGCAAAGGAAATAAATGTCGTAATCTTTTTGGAAAATACTTATGTTACGGTGTGGCGATTTTATTCTTGATTCAATCAGGAATTAATATTGGAGCACTTGTTGGGGTAGCGCCTTTAACAGGGGTACCATTACCGCTAATCAGTTACGGTGGGTCGAGCTTCTTTGCTTCCAGTGCCGGAATTGGGTTAGTACTATGGGCGGTGAGACGCGATAAAGAAAGTCGCGAACAGACACCACCGCCAAAAAGACAAGAACTTCCAGAAGAGGAAGAAGAAAAAATTATCGAATTAAAAGCTATGTAGAAGGGAGAAACAATGGAACAACAAGAAAGACAAGCACTCGTTGTTTGGTTGTATACATTGAAACCAATTAAACAGTTGAAGAAGTTTGGGAATATTCACTATATTTCAAAACGCTTAAAATACATCTATTTATATGTTGCCAAAGATGAAGCCGAAAGTGTCATGGAACGCTTATCGACATTCCACTTCGTTCGTAAAGTGGAGCCATCCTTGCGACAAGAACTTCGTATGGATTTCACGCAGATTCTTCCAGAATTACGTGAGGAAATCGAAAAAGAAAAAGCAGAGAAAAAAGCTGCAGAACTATAATCAAAGAAGCCGTGCTCTCCAAAGAGTTCACGGCTTTTCATTTTATAATAGGAAGATTCCCGACAAAATGGATAAAATTCCAAGAACTGCGGCTACCTCTAGAAAGAGAACCGTCGATGATGCGGTAAAGAGGGTGTGCTTTGAATGCTCCTTATTCGGAGTGAAGCTCTTCAGAAAAAGAGTGAAGAAGTCGGTGCGACTTAAATAGGCAAAAAGACCGATGATTAAACAAACCAGTGCGCACATGAAAAGAGCGTTGCTAAGGGCAAGAAGACTAAAGGGGCCAGTCAGTGTTACATAGCCAATACATAATAATAGTAGGATTCCAGAAATGAGTCCTATTTTTTTATAGTCGAATGACATAAGCTTTCTCCTTTTCGTGTCGTTCTTTTCACTGTAGCAGAACTTTTGGCTTTGCGCAACGGCTAGGTTGAAACGAATTAGTTGAAACTTTAATTCTTTAGATAGTATGATGAAACAGAATTAAGATATTAATGGAGGTGCAGAGTTGAAAAACTATTTAAAATATATCGGAAAACGTGTATTTTACATGTTTCTAACCTTATTCCTGATTGCTACGATTACATTCTTTCTAATGAAACTATTACCTGGATCTCCATATGCCAATGAAGAACAGTTAACGCAGTCGCAACTAGAAATTATGAATGCCAAATATGGCCTTGACAAGCCTGTATTTGTTCAATATTGGATTTACATTACTGGATTATTCCGTTTAGACTTTGGAGAATCGTTCCAATATAACTCGACTGTGGCAAACCTGATTTTCTCTCGGGTTGGGCCAAGTTTCCAATTAGGGTTCCAAGCCTTAATTTTTGGGACAATAGTAGGTTCGCTACTTGGGATGATTGCAGCCATGAAACAAAATACATGGGTGGACACACTCGCAACATTCTTTGCGATTATTGGACGTTCGGTGCCAAGTTTCGTGTTTGCCGTAGTACTTCAATTAGTCTTTGGGGTGATTTTCCCAATTCTACCAATTGCGCTATGGAATCAAGGGTTTATTTCTTCGATTCTTCCAACAATGGCACTGGCGATTTCACCGATTGCCGATTCGGCGCGTTTTGTAAGAACGGAAATGGTAGAAGTGTTGCATTCGGACTATATTGAATTGGCGCGTGCGAAAGGCTTAAGTCGTTTCGAAGTCGTGTTCAAGCATGGGCTTAGAAATGCGATTATTCCACTGGTGACTATCCTTGGACCAATGCTCGTTGGACTCATGACAGGGTCGATGGTGATTGAAAACATCTTCTCGATTCCTGGGATTGGGGAGCAGTTCGTCAAATCTATTTTAACGAATGACTACCCAACGATTATGGGTGTGACAATGCTGTACTCTGCATTACTCGTATTTGTGATTTTGATTGTAGACTTGCTATACGGATGGATTGATCCTCGTATTCGTATTACTGATGAAGGAGGGGAAGCGTAATGGCAGAATTAACAGAAAAAGAGTTATTCCAACGTGTGGATTTAACGCATAGTGCTGACCGTGAAAAAATCGCTGCACCTTCTCTGAATTTCTTACAAGATTCATGGAGACGATTGACGAAAAATAAAGGAGCTTTAGTATCGCTCTTCATTATTCTCGTCATTGTGCTACTAGCAGTCTTAGCACCTGTTATTGCACCGTTTGATCCATTGGAACAAAACACGGAATTTGCCAACTTACCAGCGCGTATTCCAGGACTCTTCAACGGATACCGTAACGGAGTTGATGTGTATGCGCAACAAGGGGTTCCAGAAGGCGTCAACTTCTTCTTTGGAACAGATAACCTTGGCCGTGACTTATTCTCGCGTGTGCTTTACGGGACACAAACATCGCTCATTATCGCCTTTGTGGCAGCGTTATTTGATATTACGATTGGTGTGACATACGGAATTATTTCTGGATGGTTCGGGGGACGCGTGGATACTGTGATGCAACGTTTCTTAGAAATCATCTCAGCGATTCCAAACTTAATCATTCTTGTGTTAATGTTACTCGTATTAAAACCAGGTCTCGTTTCGATTATTATCGCGATTGGATTTACAAGCTGGGTAACAATGGCGCGTGTTGTTCGTGCGCAAACTTTGAAACAAAAGAATTTAGAATACATCTTAGCGTCTCGTGCTCTGGGACAAAGCTTCTGGAAGATTGCATTTAAACACTTATTACCAAATATGGCAGGTTTAATCATCATTCAGACCATGTTCTCTATCCCGTCAGCGATTTTCTTTGAAGCCTTCTTAAGCTTCCTTGGAATCGGGATTCCGAGTCCGTATGCGTCTCTTGGAGCCCTTATTAATGGGGGGTACAAAACATTCCGAATGTATCCTCACTTGATGTGGTTCCCTTCAGGAGTCCTCTGTGTTCTAATGATTAGCTTTAACTTATTGGCAGACGGTTTACGAGATGCCTTTGACCCGAAAATGAAAGACTAGGAGGGTTCGAATGAGCGAAACTATTTTATCGATTGAAAACTTACGAATCCACTTCGAAACATTTGCGGGAGAAGTACAAGCGATTCGTGGAGTGAATCTGAAGTTACAAAAAGGCGAAACACTTGCTCTTGTCGGTGAATCCGGTTCGGGAAAAAGTGTGACTGCCAAAAGTGTCATGAAACTATTATCGAATAATGCGGTCGTTAAAGAAGGGACGATCACTTTTAAAGGTGAAAACATCCTCGAAAAGAGCGAACGTGAGATGCAATCGATTCGTGGAAAGGAAATCGCCATGGTGTTCCAAGACCCAATGACGTCACTTGATCCTACGATGAAGATTGGCAAACAAATTACAGAAGTGATTATGAAGCACGAGAAAGCCTCAAAAGAAGAAGCGAATAAACGTGCTGAAGAATTACTTGAACTTGTGGGTATTCCAAATGCCAAAGAGCGTATGAAACAATATCCTCACCAATTCTCTGGTGGGCAACGTCAACGGATTGTCATCGCCATTGCCTTGGCGTGTAATCCAGATGTGCTGATTGCCGATGAACCGACAACAGCGCTTGACGTGACGATTCAAGCACAAATTTTAGAGCTTTTAAAAGAGCTTCAACAACAATTTCAAATGGCGATTATCTTTATCACACATGACCTTGGGGTTGTGGCGAATATCGCAGACCGTGTAGCTGTCCTGTATGCCGGGAAAGTCGTTGAAGTAGGAACGGCGGATGAAGTGTTTTACAATCCGCAACATCCTTATACATGGGGATTGCTACGTTCAATGCCAACGTTGCATACAGGAGATACACTTTATGCGATTCCTGGAAGTCCACCAGACTTACTGGATCCACCAGTAGGAGATGCCTTTGCGCTTCGTAGTGATGTGGCGCTCGAGATTGACCGTGTGAAGGAGCCACCGATGTTTGAAGTGAGTCCAACGCATTTTGCAGCAACATGGCTCTTGGATCCACGTGCTCCAAAAGTACCTGTTCCTGAAGAAATCGTAAGAAGACGAAACATCTTCTTTGGAGAAGGAGGACAGGCGCATGACTAATACAGAAAACAGAAAAAAACTGGTAGAAGTAAAACACTTAAAACAGTATTTTGGTTCGAAGAAAAATGTGGTGAAAGCCATCGATGATATTTCCTTTGAGATTTATGAGGGCGAAACATTCGGCCTCGTTGGAGAGTCTGGTTCAGGGAAATCAACAACTGGACGTGCCTTGCTTCGTTTATATAAACCAACAGATGGCGAAATTCTCTTTGAAGGAAAAGATATCGCTCGTTTGAAAAAAGGAAAAGAATTGCTCGAGTTTCGTAAAGAAGCGCAAATGATTTTCCAAGATCCTTATGCCTCCCTTGATGGTCGTATGAAGGTACGGGACATTATCGCAGAAGGCATTGATATTCATGGCCTTGCAAAAACGGCAGAAGAACGGGATGCAATGGTGGATGAGCTTCTTGAAATCGTAGGGCTAAATAAAGATCATGCGAATCGTTATCCGCATGAATTCTCAGGTGGTCAACGGCAACGGATTGGGATTGCGCGTGCTTTAGCCGTGAATCCAAAATTCATCGTCTGTGATGAGGCCATTTCAGCCTTAGATGTGTCGATTCAAGCGCAAATCGTGAACTTGCTGAAGAGATTACAAAAAGAAATCGGACTGACGTATTTATTTATCGCCCATGACTTATCCATGGTGAAATACATCAGCGACCGTATCGCTGTGATGTATCGTGGTCGAATAGTGGAAATGGGCTCTGCCGATTGCGTGTATAATAACCCGCAACATCCGTATACGAAGAGTCTGCTTTCGGCCATTCCGCTTCCAGACCCACGCGAAGAAAAGAATCGTAAACGTCTGGTGTATAAAGGGGAAGGGTTTAGCGAAGAAGCAAGCCTACAAGAGGTTGAACCCGGGCATTTTGTGCTTCGTTAATTAGTAAGAAATCACTAAGAAAATCGTACTTTTCATTGAAGGTATAGACATTTTCGCAAGAATTCTGTAAAATAACAGTACTATCCACTTTGAGGATAGCCCGCACCTGGTTGCGGAGAAGAGGATCTGCCCAAAATGGTGCAGTACCGAATAGAGAACCTTAATGAGAAGGGAGAGAAAGTTATGTCAAATCAAGAAGTTTTTGATAAAGTAGCTCAACTAATTGCGAACCGCTTTAGCGTTGACGTAGCAACAGTAACGGAAGGCATGACATTCCAACAAGACTTAGGAGCAGATTCACTAGATGTTGTGGAATTAGTTATGGAATTAGAAGACGAATTTGGTGTTCAAATTTCTGACGAAGATGCAGAAAACATTACAACAATTGGAGACGCAGTGAATTATATTGCAACTCATCAATAAGAAAATGGAAAAGCCGGAAGTAAAAACTTCCGGCTTTTTTGTCGTTCTCCTAGAAACGTTGATAGTATAGGGGATTTCAGAAAAATGAAGAAATGATTGTCCTTTATTTATAGACAAATGTCGTGTAATGTGTTTAAAACGCGATAATAAAGCGATTTTTGTAATTAAGAATAAATGAGAGTTCGGTAAAAATATGATGAGAAAACAAAATAAAGGTTGCAGTAAGGTGGGAATAGGAGTATTATTTAAGATATTCTAAAATCAATCCAATTTGGAGGGGAACACATGAACAAAAAAGCAATTGCTGGTTTATTAGGTGCTGCTTCATTAGTAACTTTAGCTGCATGTAATAACAACAAAGCGAATAACGCGAGTGGGGAATCGGCTGCGACAGCATCAGAACGTAAATTCCCAACGGAAGTAACAAATGAAGGAACAGTCATAGAAGGTGGAACAATTAACTATGCGATTGTATCGGCTTCACCATTTAAAGGGTTAATCAACCCATTACTATCGGTGGATTCAAGTGACGGAGCATTAGAAGATTTTGCATTTGCAAACTTATTCGAATTCGATGAAAACCAACGCATCAAAAAAGATGGCGGTATGATGGAATTTACTTTAGATAGAGATAACAAAACTGTAACATTAAAATTACGTTCTAAAGACTACAAATGGTCTGACGGCCAACCATTAACAATTGATGACTATATCTTCACTTATGAATTCATCGGGAATAAAGACTATAACGGAGTTCGTTATGATGAAAATGCTGCAAACATCGTTGGTATGGAAGAGTTCCACGAAGGAAACGCAGATAAAATCTCAGGTCTAGAAAAAGTAGATGACCAAACTGTTAAAATTCACTTAAAAGAAGTATATCCAGCTTTAGAATTAGGTGGAAATGCGATTTTGGGTAGTATCATGCCAAAACATATCTTCCAAGGCATGACTTATGACCAAGCAGTAGCTTCAGACGCTGCTCGTACTAAAGTGGTTGGTAACGGACCATTCATCGTGGATAAAGTAGTTGCAGGGGAATCTGTAACATTCAAGAAAAACCCTTACTACTATAAAGGCGAACCTAAAGTGGACGGCGTAAAAGCGGACGTTGTATCTCCAGACTCAATCGTTCAAGAAGTGAAAGCTGGTAAATATGACTTTGCTGCAATGCCTGCAGATCAATATGATACTTTTAAAGATTTATCAAATATCACATTACTCGGTAATATCACAAACAATATTTCTTATATTGGTTTCAATATGGGGCACTATGATCAAGAAAAAGGTGAACACGTATTCGAACCTACTAAGAAGATGAGTGATCCTGCTTTACGTAGAGCAATCGCTTATGCATTAGATAATGAACAAGTAGCTAACGAAACTTACCAAGGATTACGTATTGCTGCGAATACATTATTAACACCATTCTTTGGTGAAATCTATGCAGATAAATCAGAAGTTCCAGGATTCACATACAACCCAGAAGAATCTAAGAAAATCTTAGCAGATGCTGGTTATAAAGATACTGATGGTGACGGTTATGTAGAAGACAAAGAAGGTAATCAATTAACAATCACATTATTAGTTCCAACTGGTAGCCAAACAGATGAAGCTGTTATTCAACAATATATTGAATGGTGGAAGAATGTTGGTCTTCGCGTAGAGTTATTAAACGGTCGTGCATTAGAATTTAACTCATATGCTGAAAAATTAACAAAATATGCTGATGACTATGATATGTGGTTAGGTGCATTCACAATTGGTTACAACCCTGACCCAGATGGATTGTACGGACCAATGGCTCGTTTCAACTTCTCACACTATGTGAACGATGAACACACTAAATTAATCAATGAAATTGCTTCAGAAGCTTCATTTGACCAAACTAAACGTGTTGAATTATTCAAGCAATGGCAAAAATTCGTATACGAAAGTGCATTCCAAATTCCACGTTTCTACACTTACTCTTTAACAGCAGTAAACAATCGTGTGAAACACGTAAATATCGCTCAAGGTAAAGAAACTGGATGGGAACAAGTAGAATTACTATCTGAAACTGGTGAAGCTGCTAAATAATTGAATTCCATTCAATCCAATCCTAAGGTCTCGCAATTGCGAGGCCTTTTTTGTCGCCCATAAAAGGGGTGGAAATATGATAAAGTCAATAATCTTATATAGATTAAACTGTTTAACTAAAATGAACTTAAAATTTTTAGAGATTTTGCTTGCAAAAAATTAAAATTATGTTAAAATTAACACCAAGTATTAATTTGTCAGACAATTCAACGTGCAAAGAAAGTTGAATCGGGTGTCTGAGAGTGGAGGAAATATGAAAAAGAAGAGTTTAGTATTCTTATCAGCTGCAGCAGCGCTAACATTAGCAGCATGTGGTTCAGCAAACAACAGTAGCACTTCATCTGAAGCATCAAAAGCTGCTTCAAAATCAAAATTCAATTCAGAAGTAACACATGAAGGAACAGCGATTCAAGGTGGAACATTAAAATACGCCCTTGTAGCAGCTTCACCATTCAGTGGAATCTTCATCGATGAATTAGCATCAAACTCAGTTGACTCAACAATTGCGAGTCAAGTGGACCAATCAATGTTTGAATACGATGAAAATCGTAGATTAACAAACACTGGTTTAGCTTCTATCGAATTAGACGTTGAAGGAAAAACAGCAACAATCAAACTAAATTCTAAAGACTATAAATGGTCAGACGGCCAACCGTTCACAATCGATGACTATATCTTCGCTATCGAAGCAATCGGTAACAAAGACTACACTGGTTCTCGTTACAACGACCGTTACACAAACATCGTAGGGATGAAAGATTTCCATGAAGGAAAAACTGACTCAATCTCTGGTGTTGAAAAAGTGGATGATTACACAGTAAAACTTCACTTTGAAGAAATGTTACCATCAATGCAATTAGCAGGTGGTGCAATCCCAGCATACACAATGCCAAAACATATCTTTAAAGATATCCCAGTTAAAGAATGGGAACAAAGTGACTATGTTCGTGGAAATAAAGTAGTAGGTCTTGGTGCGTTCACAATCGAATCAGTAGTTGCAGGGGAATCTGTAACATTGAAAGCGAACGAATACTTCTACAAAGGTCGTCCAAAATTAGATAAAGTAGTGATGCAAGTTGTATCACCAGATGCAATCGTTTCAGAAATGAAAGCTGGCAACTATGATATCGCAACAATGCCAAGTGCTCAATACGAAGCATTTAAAGATTTAACAAACGTAAGTTACGTAAGTGCATTCGCGCCTTCTTATGAATATATCGCATTCAAATTAGGTACATACGACAAGACTCAAGGTAAAAACGTTACAGATCCAAACGCGAAAATGGCAGATGTAAACTTACGCCAAGCGATGGGGTATGCATTAGATATCGATGCAGCGGGTGAAAACTTATATAACGGATTAAGCTATGGTACGAACTCAATCATCATTCCATTCTTCAATGATGTTCATAACGAAGATCAAGAAGGCTTCACATATAATCCTGAAAAAGCAAAACAATTGCTTGATGAAGCTGGATATAAAGACGTAGACGGCGACGGACTTCGTGAAAATAAAGATGGTTCTAAATTACAAATCAACTTCGCCGCACGTACTCGTGACACTGCCAATGAATCATTAGTTCAACAATACTTATTATGGTGGAAAGAAATTGGATTAGACGTACAACTTTACACAGGTCGTACAATCGAATCGAATAACTTCTACGAAAAAATTCAAGCAGATGATCCAGACATCGATGTATTCGCAGGTGGATGGGGGGTTGGTTATGATCCAAACCCATCGAACTTATTTGGTGAAACTGCTAAATTCAACTTCTCTCGTTATGTGAATGAAGAAGGAAATGAAATCATGAATAAAATCTCTTCTACAGAAGCATTTGATGAAGCTAAGAACGTAGAATTCTACAAAGAATGGCAAGCATACGCTAAAGACCAAGCGTTCTTAATCCCAACATTAGTAGGAGACAGCGTAACAGCCGTTAACAAACGTGTGAAATACTATGACACTTCAATTGGAACAAAAGATTCTAAAGCTCAATTGTTCCAATTAGAAGTAACATCTGATACACCAGCTAAATAATGCAATCAAACAAGTCTAGGAAAGCTCCTAGACTTGTTTGGTTCTATAATTTTTAGGGTTGATGGAAATTTTCCACCAACCCTATTTTAGT
>CAUTST010000002.1:0-60135 GCA_963540995.1 uncultured Streptococcus sp. | reverse complement strand
AACGAAATAGGAGGAATAAATATGCTAGGGGAAAAAACAACAAAATTGATTATTGTATGCGATGAGAAGACATCAGAGTATGCAAACTATTTACGCCAATTGGTGAGTATGAAGGATGATACATCTGACGAAATTATTGGAGTTAAGGACGGAACTGTTGAAGTCGCAGTGTGGCTTGAAAAAGACTATGTTACTAATATGGCGACGATTTCTTCAAAAGAGCATATTCTTTTTATCGGTGAGACTAAAGTAAGTAAAAAAGAAACTCCATCTATGTCAGTTAAGTTCGATAAGTTCGGAATGAAGTACGGTTGGTTAGGCAAACGTGCGATGATGATGGTATCGGACAGTATCAAGGATAAAGAAACCTACGAACAATTTATTGAACTATGTCAAGGGTATGAGCACAAGATCGAAGCAATGTCACTTGAACGAGTTCGTAAGTATGAGGAAAAGGATGAAAACGAAAAAGGGATTGTGGCTCTTATGAAAAATAAAGCAGCTACTTTAGCGCTATTAGTGGCAAATCCTATAGGAACAGCAGGTGTATTCGGTGTGGTTGCAGGGGTTAATATGCTGAAGGATCGTAAGAAATTAAGAGACCAACAGTATCGAGCATTAACAGCAATTTTATATACTGATGGATTGACAGAATTTCTGGAGGGATAGGCTATGGAAGGCTTTAGAGAAGGTTATGATTTCTTTCAAAGCCATGCTGGTAATTTTGTAGGAGTATCTGAAGGTTTACGTTATGTTGATTCTGTGGAAACAGAAATTAGAAAGTTAGTGAAAAATCTAAATCAGTTTTCCTCAAACAAGGCAGATGTGTCTACGCTTAAAGGTGATGTTGCAGAATTTTGGCATGCTGGTACATTTAATATCAACGCTGCAGTTAAAGGGTCTAATCATAGAGTAGTGGTTGACCGCAGTCATGAACTGGGATCAGTAGATATAAGGGGTAAGAATTTCAAATCAGATTTTGGCCTTAAATACTATAAAAACGGTACAGAGAGTGCTAAACAGCAAGCAAAAAGTATTTTTGAAAAATTTAGTGAATACAAATCAAGAGGTGGACAAAAAGATTTAGATGGCTATCTTCAAGAGAGAGGATATCCTGCTGACACAGTCTTAAGTGACCCTTTGTATGCGGGTCAATATCGAGTAATACCTTCAGACCAATTTAAAGCTGCTACGGAATGGCTTGAAAGAAGGATAAAAGAAGAATCTGTAAAAAGGCCCGAAGAGGTTCGTCGTTACCAAGAGACACTTGATATGTTAAGGTCTAAAGTTTCTGATAATAAAGGAAATGAATCAATCGAGTTGACGGAGACAGAAGCTAGAAAACTTGCGGAACTTTCAAAAAGAGGAGATGTTACTGCTGAAAAGTTGAACCTTACAACGGAAGAGTTGATTCGATTTAAGGATATTCTCAGAGAGTCTTGTAAAGCGGGAATGAGTGCTGCTGTTATTACTATGGTTTTAAAAACAGGTCCTGAAATTTGGAAAGCAATTCATTATTTAATAGAAAATGGAGAAATTGATGAAGAGCAATTTAAAACAATGGGGTTCAAAGCAGTAACAAGCTCTAGCGAGGGTTTTATCAGAGGAACGGTTTCCGCTGCTATTACAGGAAGTTGCAAGGCAGGCTTATGTGGTAGTGCATTGAAATCTCTGGATCCAGCAGTTATTGGAGCAGCAACAGTTTTAGTAATAAACTCCATGAAGAATTCCTATAAAGTTGCCATTGGTGAAATGAGTAGATCTCAAATGGTAAATGAATTAGTCAAGGAAATGTTCGTAAGTACATGTGCTTTAAGTATGGGGGCTGCTGGACAATCGTTTATACAGATTCCTATACTTCCATTTATGGTGGGTAGTTTTGTAGGTTCAATAGCTGGTTCAATTATTTATGAAGCAGCATATTCTCCAGTTATCTCTTTTTGTATTGATTCTGGCTTTACAATGTTTGGGTTAGTAGAACAAAATTACGAATTACCAGAAGAGGTTCTTAAGGAAATTGGAGTCGAAGTATTTGAATATGAGAAATTTGATTATTCAAGTATTGATACAGAAACATTCCAGTTCGCTACAATCACTCCAGAAAAAGTTGAACCAAAGGGAATTGATATGGTTTTCTTACGAAGAGGCGTAATAGAAATTAATTGCATAGGTTATGCATAACAACCAAACCGGAGCCCCTTAAAGGGCTCCGGCCTTTTTATTTAGCTACTGCTTTTTTGTGATAGAGCTCTAACCCTAGCGCTGCAACTAATAGCACTGCACCGACTGGTAAGTAGAGGGTTGGGTAGATTGAGCTTGTTCCGTAGATGTCGAAGACTCCTTTGAGGAAGCTACCGAAGATGAAGGTGAGGACCCCCATCTTGTAGGCGGCTTTAGCATCGTCTGAGGCTAAAAAGGTCTTCTTTGTCAGTTTCGCTGCAAGATTTGGTACTACTCCAAGTACGAGTGGAATCATAAACAGCAAGTACATGAATGGTGAGTAGACTTGGTGGCTGAAGAACTCGTATACGGTTCCTACGACCAATGTTACAATGGTTGTTACTGTATAGAAGAACAGTTCTTTTTTGTTAGAAGTAGACAATATCACTCACCTCTCTTTCTTCGATAGTTCGACCATTTGTCGTTGGGTTGTTAATGACTTGTCCGTTAAAGTACATTGTAGAAGATCCGCCACCGTCTAAGTTATAGGCTGTTGTGACGTTCAATTCTTTCATGAACTCGGCTAATTCTTTTAGTGTTAATCCTTCACTTTCGCTTGTTCGTCCGTCTGATACAACGAATACGTAGGTGTTGTCGTCGATAATTCCGATAGCTGTACGAGGGTTGCTCGCCATGGCTTTCCCAACTTCGTCAGAACTGTCTACTGAAATTTCGCCGTTTTCGATTAAGGCTGGTCCGAATGACAAGACTTGCATTGCGCCGTTGTCCACTAACTCTTGAGCAGTGATGTCACCTTCTTTGATGATGCCAAAGCTTCCATCTTTGTAGATGACTAAGGCTTCTTGGTCTGCACTTTGACTTGTACTTCTTAGAAGTTGTCCATTTCGAACAACGTATCCAGAATCTCGGGCTCCATAGTAGTCACCGTTAATGGCAAGAACCGCATTGACACTTTGGGCTATTGTAGACGTCTTCGCGGTCACGTTACGACCGTAAGTCTCATTCGCTAGCGCCGTTTTAATAGAGGCATCTCCTTTAATGGTTACGGTTGCGACGTAGATTTGAGTGTTATTTCGTTCATACGTCTCAATCGTAATTTTTTTGTTGTCGTCTTCATAAGAATTTGCCGTGCTGACAACCGTTGAAGTCGAGCTAGAAGAAGAGCTTGACGAAGAGCTAGAAGAAGAGCTTGAAGAGTTTGAGCCAGTAGAGTCGCTTACCGTGCTAGCCGATACCGTCTCATTACTGAACTTTGCCAGGCTCTTTGAGATGAAGAGCGTATCCGCTATAACGAATCCTGAAGTTCCGATGAGTGCCGCTGTATAAGCTGCTGTTAAAATTTTTCTGAGTGATTTTCCTTTTTTGTTATTTGACATAATGCACACCTTTCTCTTGTCCAAAAATTAGTTTCTTTTGTACAAACCAGTTAAAGAAGAACATCCCGATTTCGGTAATGATTTTACCAATGAGTGGCCCGATACCAAGTCCGTAGATAAGTCCCATTAAAATTAAAGTATTTAGCGTTAATGAGAAGCTGGCCAGTAGGATATAGCCGCCAAGTTCTTTTAGAACGGGTTTGTCGCTGGCAAAGACGAATTTCTTATTTACGAAGAAGTTGAATCCTGCGCTAATCACCCTTGCGACCACGTTAGCGACCACGAGTGGTACGCCGATAAAGATTTGAAAGGCGTAGAGGGTGTAGTCTAGAAAAAAAGAGAGGATTGATGATAGGGCGAATTGGAAAATCTCTTTGTAGATTCTGAACGAATCGCGAAGAGGATTAAAGTGTGACCCCTCATTTTTGTTCTCGTAAATCGTTTGAATTTCTAGCTCGCAGAATGGGCGTTTTTCTTTTGCCCAAGTCATCAACACATTCATTTCGTATTCGAAACGTGATCCTGAGATTTCAAGCATTTTCTCTAAATGGGTGCTTGAGAATCCACGTAGGCCGGTTTGTGTATCACTAATTTTCGTGCCACTTGTGAGTTCGAAAATTTTTAAAGTGATTTTGTTTCCGACACGGCTTCTAAGTGGGACGTGGATTCCGTCGAAGTTTCGAACACCAAGTACGAGGCTGTCTTTCTCAAGAGACGCTTTAGTGGCGATACGCACGATGTCTTCTGGACTATGTTGTCCGTCTGAGTCTGCCGTTACGATAACAACTTCCTCGTCTGCGTACGTTTCTTTAATGTAGCGATAGGCTGTTTTTAGGCCTTCGCCTTTACCTTTGTTTTCAGGATGCGTTAAAACGGTCGCTCCTGTTAGTTGGTTGAAGATAGGAAGATATTTCTCCCCGCTGCCATCATCGACAACGACTACTGTTAAGTCTTTGGCGATTAGTTGTTGAGTTAAAGTGATTAATTTTTCCTCTGGTTCATATGAAGGGATAATTACGATAGTTTTCATTGTTTGTCACCGCTCGCCTTGTAGGGGAGCTTCTCCTTTCCGTTTGGATAACTATACTTTGCACCATGAACTTAAAACTAACTTAAAAGCGGTGGACAAAAATAAAATTAGTATTTAATATAGTTTTTAATGGAAAAATGAAAAATCCCCTAGCGTCAGGTATTGCTTGTAACGCTACGTAATGTAGTAATATGCAGGCATAAGGAGGTGAAGCTATGTCAAAATATACAACAGGTGAGCTTGCAAAAATTTGTAATGTGACCGTTCGAACGGTTCAGTATTATGACAAAAGAGGTATCTTGATTCCGACAGAACTTTCTGAAGGAGGAAGAAGATTATATTCTGAAAGTGATCTTCAACGTCTAAAAGTGATTTGTTTTCTTCGTGAGGTGGATGTACCTATCGATTCCATTTCACAATTGCTAGAAGAAGAACATCCTGAAAAAGTCATTTCGATTTTAATAGAACAACAGGAAAGTCTAGTGATGGAAGAAATTCAAGAGAAACAAGAGCAATTAGAAAAATTACGTGAATTACAAACGACAGTCCAAAGCAAAGAATCCTTCTCACTTGAATCCATTGCGGACATAGCAGTAGTAATGAAAGGTAAGAAACAACTTAAAAAACTTTACCGGATTATACTTTCAACAGGATTGGTGGTTGGAGTACTTCAATGGTTGTCGATTGCATTCTGGATTTTCAAAGGAATGTGGTGGGGATTTGCACTTTGGGCTCTTTTGGCGATGGTATGGCTTGTTTGGGTATGTAACTATTATTATAAACATGTTAAATATATTTGCCCTGAGTGTCATCAAGAATTTAAACCAGGAAAGAAAGAGGCTATATTTGCCAAACATACACCAACAACCCGAAATTTAACCTGTCCAGAGTGTGGCCATAAAGGGTTCTGTATTGAAATTTGGGACGGTGAGAAAGCATGAGTGGATTTGATAATTTCGTTCTTGGACCAACTACTATTCCTTCATTAATCGTAACAATTGTCTTGCTTTTTTTAATAGGAATCGTACCTATCGTTTATTGGATGAGAAAACATAAAGGTCAAGTGAAAATCAGTTATTTCATTGCTGGGGCATTAGGGTTTATTGTTTCCGCCCGTATCCTTGAATCAGGCTTCCATTATCTCTTTTTACTTGCAGATAATCCGATTTCTCAGTTTCTAAATGGCAATACTGTAGCGTTCATTTTATATGGAATGATTATGGCAGGGATTTTTGAGGAATGTGGTCGCTATATCGTGTTAAAATACATTATGAAAAAACATCGGACTCGTGAAAATGCAGTTTTGTATGGAATTGGGCACGGAGCAATTGAAATTTTAACAGCTGTTCTTCCAATGATTCTGCTTTACTTAGTGATTGCGATATCTCTTCAGAATGGAAGTGTCAATTCTTTGCTGACAGCATTGCATGTTACTGACAAAAATGCAGCTGTGGCCATGCAAAGCTTCCAAGCAGCAGTACAGTTTAATGCTGAAACAGCCGTGATGACGGTTCTCGAAAGAATCAGTTCAATTGGAATTCATATTGGCTGTAGCATTATCGTTTATTACAGTGTCGTTGTAGAAAATAAAAAGTATTTATGCGGTGCTGTTTTACTACATATGATGGCGGATTTCTTTGCAGCGCTCTATCAAAAAAATGTCGTTGGAGCTGGAATCGCTGAATCTGGAATTTTATTCATGGCGATTGTAATTGTATGGATAGCAACAAAAATTTATAAAAATCAATTGGCATAATTAATTATTTAAGCAAAGGAGGTAGACGATGGCAATGATAGAATTTGGAGCGGGATTAGGGGCTCCACTTCTATTTCAGGGGGCTTTAGGATTTATTGCGACATGTGTGCTTGTCATTTTCGTTCGCCGATGGATAGCCGCAAAGCAAAGTGGAGGGCCATTTGCTGCAGGATTTCATATCGCGCGGGGCATGTTTTACATTCACGTGGCATTCTGTTTTAAAAATCGTCGTATTCCTCTTATGTCGATTCGCCAAATTTTGATTGATTCTATGCGTGGTAGACACGGTGGGGGCGTTCGTTATGTCGTTATCATTGAACAAAAGGATGGAACGACAACAATGTTCTTTATGGGAAAGAGCAAAGTCAATGATGCACTACTGGAGCAGTTGCCTCAAGCTGTGAAACGGTATCCGATTAAGGCTTCCCTAAAATAATTTAAAAAAGCAGTACCTATCGTAACATCTCACATTGCGCAATCAATGCACGAGTGCTATAATAGGTACTGTTTTTTATGAATATGAATTGTTTTCAGAAGATTTACACAAAATGAAATTATTTACAACAGAAAGGGGAGAACAGGATGTCAACTCATAAAAAAGTATCACTTTCAGAAGTAAACCAATCGATTGAGACGCCAAATAATAACCATTTCTGGCAAAACTTAAAAGCTTTCTTAGGACCCGGAGCACTCGTAGCAGTAGGGTATATGGACCCAGGGAACTGGATTACCAGCGTGGTCGGAGGGGCTTCGTACAAATACACATTGCTCTTCGTTATCCTTATTTCGTCATTAATCGCAATGCAGTTGCAACAAATGGCGGGTAAACTCGGAATTGTAACGCGAATGGACTTAGCGCAAGCAACAGCCCATCATGCCCCAAAATGGCTTCGTCATATTTTATGGGTGATTGTCGAGTTAGCATTGATGGCGACAGACTTAGCAGAAGTGCTTGGATCAGCCATCGCCTTGAATCTCTTATTCGGAATTCCAATTATGGGAGCTATCTTTATCACGGTTCTGGACGTATTCTTGCTTCTTGGAATCATGAAGCTTGGATTTAAGAAAATCGAAGCGATTGTATCCACATTGATTTTCACCATTCTATTGATTTTCGTCTATTTAGTAGCATTAGCAGATCCAAGCATCTCAGGAATTCTTACAGGATTCTTACCAACGGCGCAACTATTCGAACCAACAGCTCCTGGACACGATAGCATCTTAACATTGGCGCTAGGAATTGTCGGGGCAACGGTCATGCCGCACAACTTATACTTGCATTCATCACTATCACAAACGAGAAAAGTGGACTATACAGATCCAGATAACGTGCGTAAAGCCGTTCGTTTCATGACATGGGACTCAAACATTGAATTGAGCTTAGCCTTCGTCGTGAACTCACTCTTATTAATCCTAGGAGCGGCGTTATTCTTCGGACACGCATCTGAAATTTCTGCCTTCTCGCAAATGTATAATGCGTTGCAAGATTCAAAAATTGCCGGAGCGGTCGCAAGTTCGACCCTATCGACACTCTTTGCCGTGGCACTTTTAGCAAGTGGGCAAAACTCAACAATCACAGGAACATTGACAGGGCAAATCGTGATGGAAGGCTTCTTACACATGAAATTACCACAATGGGTGATCCGTCTGGTGACTCGTTTATTCGCCTTACTACCGGTTATCGTCGTAGCGATGTTATTCGGTTCGCAAGAAAAAACACTAGACCAACTGTTAGTGTACTCTCAAGTGTTCTTATCAGTGGCGTTACCATTCTCAATCTTCCCATTGATTTACTTCACTTCGAAGAAATCTCTTATGGGCGAATTTACCAACGCCAAATGGAATACCTTCCTTGGATACGCAGTAGCCGTTATCTTAACTATTTTAAACTTCAAATTAATTATTGATTTATTCTAAAACCAAACGGGCATCTTTGGGTGCTCGTTTTTTTGTAATCTTTTCCTAAATTTCACAGAGCTTTTATTGTATTTTTCTAGAGAATAGGATAGATTATATGTGAGAGGTGGAACCGCATTCAATTGTTCCTCTATCAGGGAAATCAAAGACTTACCTCTAGGGAAAGAGGCTTGGAGAGAAACTCCACAAATGCCGTGGAAAACTCATAATTAAGGGTGAAACGTTTGATTTAATGGCGCTTATTGTCTGAGACAGGGGGCATTTTTATGAAAAAGAATCTGATAGCAGTTGTACTGTTTGGTGTATTTCTTTTGCCTGCGTGTGTGCATACGGATGAACAGAGTCAAAAGATGACCACGCTAACAGCGACAACAGTGGCTCAGGGGACAGAATCATCTCAAGGAACGACAACAGCGGGTACAACAGTGGCGGTAACGGAAGCAGCTCTAACAACAGTCGTTACCGAAACACCAACGACCGAAACAACGACTGCTGTGCTTGAGAGTCGTAAGAAATTGTTGTCTGTAACACCGCAAATTCAAGAAAAATGGTATTTTTGTGCACCAACAACGGTGAGCATGATGTTATCCAGCCAAGGAATTACCGTTTCGCAGCAGCAGTTAGCCAAAGAAATGGGAACGTATGAACCTTACGGGACGCATAACAGGGAAGCGATTCGTGTCCTGAATCAGCATTTGTTTGGATATCCAGAGCCCCAAGCAGGGCAAGCGGGT
This sequence comes from uncultured Streptococcus sp., assembly GCA_963540995.1. Taxonomy (GTDB): domain Bacteria; phylum Bacillota; class Bacilli; order Lactobacillales; family Aerococcaceae; genus Granulicatella. Next base: position 51,141 of record CAUTST010000002.1, on the reverse strand, counting down.
TATCGTATTGCGACGGTTACGAATGCAAGTCCGGATTCGGAGGATATGCGTTTGTTCAAAGAGCGAGTTCGCAAGAATATTGACGACGGCTATCCGCTCTATTATACTTTTACCATTTCTCAGATTTATCCTGGAAAATCAGGAGAACATAATGTGATAGGGATTGGTTATGAACTGACGCCAGATGGGAAAGATATTTCAGCTATTTATTATTTAGATTCGATGACGCATGTCCAAGATCCAACGTATGGCGGATTGAAAAAAGTAACGCCAGAAGAGTTGTTGGCGGCGATGGTGACGTGCGGTGAACCGAATTACGCTTGGTAATCGTAGAAAACGACAGTGAAAGGACGAAGAGAATGAAGAGTATTTCGAAAACAGTAAAATTAGGACTTTGCGCAGCCGTGCTAATTGGCTTGGCAGGATGCTCCAAGACGCAAAAAGAAACGACAACGCAGGCTGCTCCAGAGACGACAACCGTAGCAGCACAAGCTCAGGAAGCACCGCAGTGGGTTGCGACGTACACCAATATCAGCAATCCTTCAAGTGTTGAGGAAGTGAAGGCGTTGTTGTCTGCGTATATAGATAAAGAAAGCGTGGAGAAGTTTTTCGAGTTCGTGAATGACTATAACGGGATTGTCGGCGAGACAGGCTTGCAAGGGGACTTTGCGTCGTTTACAAAAACGGAGTATGACGTTGAGAAAATCAGTGCGCTTTGGACTGCAAAACATGGTGATTTTGTCGGAACGAACTGTCGCATCAATACGTATGCGCTGCTGAAGAATAAGATTACGATTCCGAAGATTACTGCAGATAGTGAGCTCTTATTTATCGATAATGATGCGATTGACAAGGGCAAACTCTTTAGTGCAGACGAAAAAGAAGACTTGAATCGTTTGTTCTCGCGTGTGGAAACGGAAGCCACAACAGACGTGAAGACGCATGCGAAGAAGATGGAACAGTTTCTATCGCAATTTACGTTTGACGAAAATGCGCGGATGCTCTCCGTCGTGATTCACGATAATTTGGACGGAGAATCGCTCTTTATCGGCCACGTTGGCGTCTTAGTGCCAACGGATGACGGCTTCCTATTTGTCGAAAAACTAACCTTCGAGGAGCCATACCAAGCAATTAAATTCAAGACGAAAGAAGATGTCTACAAGTATCTTGAGACGAAATATCAAGACTATACCGGCGAAGGGTTAGCGAAGCCATTTATTATGGATAACAACAAATGGGTAGAGATGAAGTAGATAAGGATGTATTCATCTTGGAAATGTAATCTGGAAGTAACGGGGGGAATGGTGAAAGGATGGCTTCTAGCAAGGAATATTTAGCGTATATTTTAGAACAATTATCAGGATTAGAGGATATCCGCTATCGAGCAATGATGGGAGAATATATTTTGTATTACAGAGAAAAGGTTGCAGGTGGAATTTATGATGATCGATTCCTAATCAAAAATGTGACTTCTGCTAGAGAAAGTATGCCTGACGCTTCATTAGAAAAACCTTATGAAGGGGCAAAAGAAATGCTTCTGGTGGAAAATGTAGAAGATAAGGAGTTCTTAATGGATTTGTTTAAGGCTATCTATGATGAACTGCCTACTCCGAAACCAAAGAAAAAGAAATGATGCATGGAGGAGAACGTCACTATTTTAGACGATTAGCAGGCATTCCTTTGAATCCATAAAGTAACGATAACACCTATAGCAGTTTCAAAGTGCTATAGGTGTTTTTGACATGTTGGAGAAAGGGGGAGAATGGGAATATAACCTTCTCAAGTTATTTGGTATAATGACAATACAGTTAAAGGAAATAGAGGCAAAGACGATAAAGCCAGAAGAGTATTCTTGGAATGAGTGGGAACAAAATAGTTATATCAATGGGAAAGAGAACGACAAATCGCATTAGCGCGAGACTTTTTAAAGAAAGTAGGACATTAAAGATGAACATGATTATTAGAGAAATTATAGATAAAGAGGAAAAAGAATCGATTTCAAAAGAAGTTTTATATGATCTTCCAGAATGGTTTGGAATGCCAGAAAGCACGCAGGAATATGTCGATGATGCGATGGACAAACCGTTTCTCGCTTGTTTTGTAGAGGATAAACTCGCAGGATATGTTGTGTTGAATGCTACGAGTGAGGATTGTGCAGATATTTTTGTGATGGGAGTCAAAAAGGAATTTCACCGCAAAGGAATCGGCCAAAAATTAAATGAGGCGTATGAGCAACTAGCCAGGAGTTTAGGGTACACTTATTCCCAAGTGAAGACTGTGAAAATGGGGCATTACGAACAGTATGATCGCACGAATCTTTTTTATAAGGCGATGGGGTATAAGGAGTTAGAATGCTTCCCGACATTGTGGGATGAATGGAATCCGTGTCAAATCTATATTAAATATTTAGGGGAATGAAGCGGAAGATTACAACAGGAAATAGGAAATAGAGGAGAGTTCGATGAAAGTAAAGAAGATTGGTATCGTCAGTTTGTCTAGCGGCATTTTAGGAGAGAGTTTCATTCAACATGAACTCAATCTTGGGAAAAAACGTTTAGAAGAGTACGGTGTAGCAGTTGAATTTTTACCCCATGCTTTAAAAGGGCTTGAATTTATAAAGCAGCATCCAGAATGTAGAGCGCAAGACTTGCTAGCTGCATTTCAAGATGACTCGATTGATATGATTTTAACTGCGATTGGCGGGGATGATACGTATCGCCTACTCCCTTACTTATTTGAACAGGACGCGCTTAAAAAGGTTGCTAAACAGAAGATTTTTTTAGGTTTTTCAGATACAACAATGAATCATTTAATGTTACATAAAGTTGGCATTCAAAGCTTTTATGGACAGGCTTTCTTACCGGATGTATGTGAACTTTCGTCGGAAATGCTCCCATATACGAAATCGTATTTTGAGGAATTACTGACAACGGGAAGAATTAAAGAAATTCGCCCAAGTGACATTTGGTATCAGGAGAGAGAAGATTTTAGTGAAAAGGGATTAGGGGTTTCGATGCCAAGTTTTCCAAATCAAGGGTTTGAATTATTAAAAGGAAATGCCCAATTTAGCGGGCCGATTCTAGGAGGATGCATAGAATCAATGTATGATTGTTTCGATTCTTCATTATATGCAGATTCTGTACAGCTTACTCAGAAATATCAGCTATTTCCAACGCTTGAAGACTGGAGTGGAAAAATTCTGTTGCTGGAAACAAGCGGGGAACTACCAAGTGTTGAGTTGTATCGAAAGATGATCCAAGCTTTAAAACAGTATGGAATCTTTGATGTAGTCTCTGGTGTCTTAGTTGGTAAACCTCAAAATGAAATTCATTATGAAGAATACAAAGCAGTGCTGTTAGAGGAGTTGCAAGATAAAAAAATCTCTATTGTTTACAATGTTAATGTAGGACATGCGACACCACGTTGTATTGTTCCTTTTGGAGTACATGCCCAAGTTGATGTAGATGCACAAGTAATCCGATTTGATTATAATAAATAGAGTTGAGATTAGAGTCAGAAAAGAGGATTAGAGATGGATATTAAAGATTTTACTGAAAAAGAACAAGAACAAATTAAAAAAGGATTGAGCACAGCGGTGTTGACGGATAAAGAAGCCGCAAAGAAAATTCTAGCGCTAGTGCCAGAAGAATGGATTAAGACGATTCCATTTTTAGTCAGAGGCCATGCGACAACCAAAACCGTTCAACGTATCGCAAAAGAAAATCCTGAACTTTACGCAGTCGCAAAACAAGAAGGCGAACTTCCTGAAAAAGAACGCGAAGAATTGCGTGAAATCATCACTGGAATTTTCCAACAAAAAATGAACAAACATAACATTAAATAAGGACAGTGCTATGCATGAATTCGTGCATGGCGCTTTGTATTTTCGCTGGAATACGATACAGTAGGAAGTGAGAAGAAATAAAGTCGGAGAAAGGGAGTAAGGAAATGGAAAGAATCAAACCAGTAGAATTTCAAGAGTTACATCAAAAAGAGAACCTCGCGATTTTAGACGTTCGTGAAGTGGAAGAATTTCAAGCAGGGCATATCGAAGGTGCTGAGAATGCGCCGCTTAGCACGTTAGAGAATGGATATAAGCAGTTGGATGCGTCCAAACGCTATTATGTGATTTGCCAAGGCGGGATGCGCTCTGAACGTGCCTGCCAGTTCTTGGAGGCAAAAGGCTATGATGTGGTAAACGTTGAAGGGGGAATGAATTCAGTGGAAAGCTTAAAACAAACGACCGAGGTGCAACTCGTGCCTTTTAACAAAAGCTTCCTTGAAACGATTTGGAAGAGTGGCTTTTCAACGGAGAAGCCAGAGTGGACGAAGACGAACGCACCGTATTTTAATGATTATCGCAAGTTTGACGATGCTAGAAGCTTCGAAGAAAGCCCTATTGCAGCCTTTTTAATGAGTGAAGATTGTCGGTGTATTGTTGCTCGTGGCCTGCCTGTGGGGATGGTTTCAAAATCATGGGTGGATGAAGCTACACGATGGCTAGAAATCGGTATTGTAATCTACGATGACCAGTTGTGGGGTCAGGGAGTTGCGACCACCGCGCTAACGAAGTGGGTGGATGCCATTTTCCAAGAAACGGATGCACTCGAACATATTGGAATGACGACTTGGAGCGGGAACGGTGCAATGATGGCCGTTGCTGAGAAATTAGGGTTCCTAAAAGAAGGGCAAATTCGTAAGGTCCGTTACTATCAAGGTCAGTATTATGACAGCGTGAAGTATGGAATTTTGCGAGATGAGTGGACTACAAGAGCATAACGATAAAGAAAGAGACTAATCCATGTGAGATTAGTCTCTTTTAGTATGTGAATGATTATTTCCCTGGAGTGTTTGGATCCAAGCCCCAAGATTGTTCGAGCATAGGTCGTAAGGTTTTCATCATATCTTCTGAAGCATTGATTGAGATATTATATACTTTATCGCCTTTTTGGAATAACCAATCGTATGAAATTTTCCCATATGGAAATGTTAATTTTATTAAGTAAGCGTCCTCACTGGCAAATATAGCTTTTACACCTTCTATACTAGTTTTATTTTTGTCTTTTCCCAAGTAGCTATATAAACGGTTCGCAAGTAACTCTGCGCTAAAGGTTTCGTTCTCGTCAAGTTCAATACTATCTTTAGTGTATGCGTTCATTAATAACACATTGCTTTTGTCTGGTGAAGAATATCTGAGCGCTTTGCTACCTTTAATTGTGTACAAGACCCAATCTTTAGGGATATTGATATAACCAAATTGTTCATTTCCGATACGTTGAGTATCTGCAAAGGAAACTTCTTTTGCCTCAGAAGAAGCACCAGCAGTAGTTGTTGGAGCTGTTGTCGTTGGTGCAGCTGTAGTTACTTCTGTTGTTGGTTCCGCTGTAGTTTCCGCTGTTTTCTTTTCTCCGTTGCCGCAAGCCGCTACCATTAAAGCAGATAGAAGCGTTACAGAGCTTAATACGATTTTGTTTTTCATCATCATTGTTCTCCTTAAAGTTATTACAAATATAGTTTACCATTAATACGATTGAATTTAAACAGAAAGCGGATTCACAAAAAGAGAAGCAAGAGCGTAACGATAAAGAAAGAGACTAATCCATGCGAGATTAGTCTCTTTTAGTATGTGAATGATTATTGTCCTGGAGTGTTTGAATCTAATCCCCAAGATTGTTCAAGAATAGGTCTTAATGATGTAACGATTTCTTCTGTACCTTCAATTGAGACTATATAAACTGTATCTCCTTTTTGGAAGATCCATTGGAACATGGTTTTACCATCAGAGAATGTTGCTTTTATTAAGTAAGCTTTTTCTCCCGCAAAATCAGCTCTTACGCCCTGAAGGCTAGTTTGCTCTTTATCATTTTTATAATTAGTTAATATACGGTTTGCAATTAACTCTGCGCCAAACGTTTCGCCATCATTTAGTTCAACTTTATCTTTACTATAAGAATTTAGATACAGAATATTGTATTTGTCTGTTGAAGCATATTGGAAGGCATTAGGGTCGCTTTGAGCTTTTAATACTACCCAGTCTTTAGGAACGTTGACATAGCCAACATTTTTGTTTCCGACACGTTGAGTATCTGCAAGAGAAACTTCTTTCGCCCCAGAAGAAGATCCAGAAGTTGTTGTTTTAGCAGTAGTCGTTGGAGCAGTAGTTGTTGGTGCAGCTGTAGTTACTTCGGTTGTTGGTGGTGCAGCAGTTTCTGTTGCTTTCTTTTCTCCGTTTCCGCAAGCCGCTACCATTAAAGCAGATAGAAGCGTTACAGAGCTTAATAAAATTTTGTTTTTCATCATGATTGTTCTCCTTAATAAGTTTATTATACTTGTATTATATCACGTATCGATAAAAAATCAACTAGGAAATTTTGTGTATTAAAACAGAGACGATAGAGTATAAAAAAGAGACTAATCACATGGATTAGTCTCAGTTAATTAACGATTGATTATTTTCCTGGAGTGTTTGGGTCTAAGCCGAATGATTGTTCGAAAATAGGTCTTAATGCGTTTAGCATTTCCTCAGAACCTTCGATTTGGACGCCATAAACTTTTTCACCTTTTTGGAAAACCCAAGCAAAGTAGTATTTACCATCTGTGAATAGGACTTTAATTAAAAAAGCTTCCTCGCCAGCAAATTTTGTTTTCACACCTTTAATTTCTTTAACGTCCTTTGAATTTTCAAGGTTAGAGTATGTACGATTAGCGATTAACTCTGCACCAAATGTTTCACCATCGCCAAGTTTTACTTGATCTTTACTGAAACTGTGTAGTGTCACAATATTATATTTGTCTGGTGAATAATATTGTACTTTAGATCCGTCGTTCTTTTTCCAATCTTTAGGCACATTGAGATAACCAGTATTATCAGTTCCTACACGCTGAGTATCTTCCATTGAAATTTGTTTCACTTCAGAAGAAGCTCCTGCAGTTGTTGTTTGAACTGTTGTCGTTGGAGTAGCCGTAGTCGCTTCGGTTGTTGTCGCTGCAGCAGTTTCCGTTGCTTTCTTTTCTCCGTTGCCACAAGCCGCTACCATTAAAGCAGACAGAAGCGTCACAGAACCTAATAAAATTTTATTTTTCATCATGATTGTTCTCCTTAAAAGTTGTTGTCACAAGGCTATTTTACCATTCTTTAAATTAAATTTAAATAGCGGAACCATTTTTGCCAAAATGAGAAAAGAGACTGATGATGCAAATCAGTCTCTTTTAGTATGTTAGTGATTATTTTCCAGGAGTTTTTGGATCTAAGCCCCATGTTTGTTCAATCAAGTCAAACATTTTTTGAAGAGTGTTTTTGTCTCCTTCAAAGCTTGTTGAATATACTTTGTCATCTTTTTGGAAGACCCAGACGAAGTAATACTTACCGTCTTTTGTAAGGGTTTGAATTAGAAAAGCATCCATTCCGGAAACTTTTGTTTTAGCACCTTGGATTTTATCGATGGCAGAATTGTTTTCGTATGTACTATATAAACGGTTCGCAACTAATTCGGCACCCCATGTTTCACCATCTCCAAGTTTTACTTGGTCTTTAGAGTAGCCGTTTAATGTCACGATATTGTATCCGTCTAATGCCGCGTATTGATATTGAGGGCCACCGTTTACATCTTTGAACTCTACCCAGTCCTTAGGAACATTGACATAACCCGTATCTTCACGTCCGATACGTTGAGTATCTTCAAGTGAAACTTCAGCTGTCTCAGATGAAGCACTAGCGGTAGTTGTTGGTGCTGTTGTCGTTGGTGTAGCTGTTGTTGCTTCTGTTGTTGGTGCTGCAGTAGTTTCAGTTGCTTTCTTTTCTCCGTTTCCACAAGCGGCTACCATTAAAGCAGACAGGACAGTCACAGATCCTAGTAAAATTTTGTTTTTCATAATGATTGTTCTCCTTAAAAGTTGTTGTCACAAGATTATTTTACCATTTATATTATGTAGAGGGAAGAAGTTATGTGAAAGTAACAATCGAGTTGCTTTTTCGAATCGCAAGTTTGATAATAATAGTGAAGTAGAGAAATACTGTAGAAAGAGAGTTTGGTAGTGAAGGAATTAGCATTGACATTAGAAGATACGCAGTGGGAGAAGACGGAGATTACGCATGATCGGCATGTTGCTCGTGCAATCGTTGTGGATGAGGAAGGATTTTTCTACTTTGTCCGCGTCTGTAGAGACGATATCTTCGGTAACGGAGCCTTTATCGAAACGGCTGGGGGCGGCGTCGAAGTTGGAGAGAGTCCCGAAGAGGCAATTCATCGGGAGTTGAAGGAAGAGCTTGGTGCAAGCGTGGAGGTGTTGTGCAAAATTGGCACAGTGAGCGACTACTACAATCAGATTCACCGTCATAATGTGAACCACTATTTCCTCTGTAAAGTGACAAGCTTTGGAAAAACAGAGATGACGGCCAAAGAGTTAGAGGAATTTGAGTTATCGACCTTGAAACTCACTTACGAAGAAGCCGTCGAAGAGTATAAACGGTGCGCAGCTAAACCGTGGGGCGTACTTTTGGCGAACCGCGAATTGCCGGTTCTAGAGTGGGCAAATCAGTGGTTAAGAGATAGAAAATAATCGATTCAATATATAACAGAGTAACCTGGTGGGAAGACGTTCGTCAGGTTACTTTTTTTATCGATATTTTTCTTATTTTATTCATAATCTCAACTTGTAACTACCAGTTGGTTTTGCTATATTTAAGGTGCATAAAAAGCGGTAAACAATAAGGTTAGGGATTGTTTTTCGTTTTGTTGCAAACGCTTACTAAAATATAACGAAAGGAAGTCGAAAATCTTATGGGTAAGAGATTTTTTGATAAAAGATGTAAGTATAGTATTCGCAAGTTTTCGGTAGGGGTCGCTTCAGTTATGATTGGAGCAACTTTTTTTGCGTCGCCGATTGCACTCGCAACGGAAGCCGAAACGCCAACGGAAGGAAATGGGGCCATTAGTGAGGCACCGGCTCTGGATAAATTGCCAGACGATGTGTTAAAAGCCATCGAGAAGGCAGAAAAAGAAGCCGAAGCCAATAAGCCAGCTCCGAATGAGGCTACCTCGCATGAGGAAGCAAAACCAACCGAGGCAGAAACTACGACACAAGCCGCAGAGGTCAAACCGACGGAAGCGGACACTTCAACGGAAACGACCACCACTGAGACGAATACAGCAACAGAAACAACGAAACCACGCGAAGTCAATGGCACGGTAGAAAAAGCCGACCAATACAAAGCGGATAAGCCAGCAACGAAAGAAGAAATCGATGCTTCGAAAAAAGAAGTGACGAAGAAGGAATATACTGTATTCCCAACGCCACAAAAGGTAACCTATGGAGATGGTGTCACAGCTCTTGAGGGAACTGTGAACCTTGTCTTTAGCGATAGCCTAGATATTTATACACGGAATCGTGCCAAAGAAGTTCTTCAAGCAAGTAATGTATCGTATACAACGAGCACGAAGGAAGCCGAAGGGGCAACGAATATTTTCCTTGGAGTACATGGGGAGTCTCCATTAGCGGAAAAAGAAGTGCAAGATATCTCACCAGATTTATATAACAAGATTGACGCGTATGTATTGCGCGTGAAAAACAATAAGATTTCAATCGTCGGAAAGGATACCGATGCGGTGTTCTTTGGTCTTACGACATTAAAACATATGCTGGGTGAATCACCAACTCCAGTTCTTCGTGACGTCACTGTAGAAGATTACGCAGAAGTGAAGAACCGTGGCTTTATCGAAGGGTACTATGGTAATCCATGGACGAAGCAAAACCGTGAAGATTTGATGCGTTATGGTGGCGAATTGAAATTAACACAATATTACTTTGCGCCAAAAGACGACCCATACCACAATGCGAAATGGCGTGAACTTTATCCAGAAGAAAAACTCGCTGAGATTCGTGACTTGGCGCGTGTCGGAAATGAAACGAAGACGCGTTATGTGTGGACCATCCATCCATTTATGCATAATAAGATGCGTTTTGATACGGATGACTTATATAAACAAGATTTAGATGTTATTAAAGCAAAATTCACGCAATTACTCGATGCAGGGGTGCGTGAGTTTGGGGTACTTGCCGATGATGCGGCATGGCCAGTGGGTGGCTACAACAGCTACAATCGTTTAATGCATGATTTAACAGACTGGTTAACGGAAAAACAAAAGACTTATAGCGGTCTTCGTAAAGATATGATTTTCGTACCAGCATGGTATATGGGACAAGGAACCGAAGACGAACTTCGCACGCTCAACGAACACCTCCCAGAAACGGTTCATTTAACGTTAACGGGGGGTAAAATTTGGGGTGCCGTGGATCAAACCTTCCTTACAAACTTGAAACGTAATTTGACAGAAGGCGGTAAGAAGTACAATCCAATTCAATTCTGGATTAACTGGCCATGTAATGACAACACGAAACAACACTTAATTCTTGGTGGTGGTGAAAAATTCCTTCATCCAAATGTGGATTTATCACTGGCTAAAGGAATTATGCTCAACCCAATGCAACAATCCGAAGCATCTAAAGTAGCGCTCTTTGATATGGCGCAATACGGTTGGAAACAATGGCGTAGTGCCGAACAAGCCGAAGAAATTAACGACATGGCGTTTAACTATGTAGTGAACGGGAACTTCAAAGAAAGCGACGTATCAAAAGCATTCCGTGAACTCGGAAAACATATGCGTAACCAAAACCGTCCGCCTCATGTTACAAAACTCGAGGAATCGATTGAACTCGCTCCAAAATTAACCGCCTTTTATAACAAACTAAAAGCAGGTCAAAACTTGGATGCGGAACGTAAAGAACTCAAAGAAGTCTTTGCCCAATTGAAGGCTGACGCGATTCTCTTAAAAGAAAAAGGGGACAAGAAGCTCATCGAGCAAATTCACTATTGGTTAGATAACACTGTGGACCAAATGAATGCGTTGGAAGCTTTACTCACAGCAACAGAAGGGCTTGCGGAAAATAATAGTGCCAAAGTCTGGGATAACTACTATGCCGGCTTGAAGCATTATGACCAATCGATTAGCTACGCCTTCTTCTATGTGGATCACTATGAACGTGCAGAGTTTGGGGTACAACATATTCGTCCATTTATTAACAACTTGAAAGAATACTTGGCAACGCATATTCAAACAATGCTTCATCCGGATAAACTCGTGACGACCTTTATTACAAACCGTGCAGGGGCAGAGGGTGGACTTGAAGAAGTGACAGACGGCGATTTCAATACACATGTTATCGTGAAGACGACGACTGTTATCGAACGAGACGACTATGTGGGCTTACGTTTTAACAAACCGCTGAAGATTCATACGCTCGGATTTGCGACAGGAACGAAGACGGCCGATAACTACACATTTGGTAATGCCGTTGTCGAATATCAAAATGAGCAAGGGGATTGGGTGGCTATCACGACGCCAGCCTACACAGGTCGTGAACGGACGCTTGAATTTAAAGACCTCGATATTACGGCTCAAGCAGTGCGCATGCGTGCGACAGCGAAGAAAGATAATGCATGGCTTGCGATGCGTGAAATTGCAGTAAATAGACCGCTTGAACTGGGTAGTAAGAAGGTCACAGGAAACATTACCTTAAGTAGCAATATCGTGTACAAATATGGAACAACTGTCCTTCAAATGCAAGACGGCAAGGATGCTACAGAATCCATGATGGCACATGCGAACCAAACGAATGTCACTCCAGAAAATGCATGGGTTCAAATGGACCTTGGTGGCACGAAGAAAGTGAAACATGTCCGCCTTGTGCAAGGGGAACGCGATAAATTAGCAGCCGGTGTTATCGAATACTCAACAGACGGTAAACAATGGACAACACTTCAAACATTAGCTGGCGAACGTACGGCAGATATTCTCCAAGAATTTATGGCGCAATTCGTTCGTGTTCGTAACACGCAACTTCTCAGCAAATGGTGGAGAATTGGAGACTTCACGGTCGATGTGGATACTCCAAATACCGATTTAACGGTAACGAATGTCGACAGCTTGAAGGAAACACCAGTAGTGGACAGCCGAGGTAGCTATGAAATGACCTTGCCACAAGGAACGAATATTCCTTCAAACGGCTATCTTGGATTGAAATTGGACCGACTTCATGAAGCAAAATCGATTGCGCTTAAAGATGCAGGAGAAACAGGATTAACGCTTGAATATTCTGCAAACGAAGTGGAATGGATGAGTGCCGACCAACTTCCTGAACATTCGTTGGTGCGTTACGTTCGTATTGTGAATAAGACGGATAAAGACCAAGCGCTTCCTGCAGGAAAATTAGTCGTGAAGACAAATGAAGTGGATCCAACCGAACTGCAATCCACAACAATGGGCATTCACCAATACTATGGAGCGAATGATGTTCGTCGCGCTCACAACTTAGGCCAATTATTCGACGGTGATTTCAATAATTTTGTCGAATTTTCTGATTACCAACATAAAGACGGAGAAATCGTGATGAAACTTGGTACGACTCGCCAAGTGAAGAAGATTCGCGCTTATATCCAAGATGCAGAACGCAACTATTTACGTGATGGTAAGATTCAAGTCAGTGAAGACGGTAAGAACTGGACGGATGTTGTGACAGTCGGGGACGGCGTGGAAAATGAAATTCACGACGATTCATTAACAGACGGCTGGACTCATGATGCGTCAAACCCAGGCAACCGTTATATCGAAGGCGTTCTTGAAACTCCAGTAACAGCCAAATTCATGCGCGTGCTCTTTACAGCAGAATACAATGCTCGTTTCGTTGGATTTAGCGAAATCGTCATCAACGATGGAGAATTTATCAACCCTGAAAATAATCCGACGGTAACAGGAACTGGCGCTGAAGATCATGATAACTTGAAGAAGAGTATGGCAGACGGAAACGTCTTAACAAGCTATGCGACAACGGAAAACAAAGGCGAACTTGTCTACCACTTGTCTGAAGACACTGTGGCGAACCATGTACGATTCATTGCGGATGTCCCAGAAGGAACAACTGTAAAAGTACAAGTACGTACATTGAATGAAGCCGGCGAATCCGTATGGAAGAACCTTGGTAAAGTGAAATCAAGCTTCCAAACATTTGCGCTTCCAGGAGAAAATCCGCGTATCCTCGATGTGAAAGTTTCTTGGGAAGGTGGACCTGCAGAATTCTATGAATTATCAACGTTCACAAAAGAAGTCACAGAAGACGAAATTCAACCAGAAGAACCTGAAAAACCAGTAACGCCTTTAACACCGATTGCAACAGACGTGGCTAAACGCGTATTAGAAGATACTGCAACAGGCGTGAAAATCGCAGGTAAGGTAGTGGACTTGGAACAAGTGGCGAATGTGGTGGTACAAAAAGTGCCAGACCAAACGCTACAAGGAAAGAACTATGATGCGTACGATATCCGCTTGTTGGATAAAGACGGACATCCCGTTCAACCAAAAGCAGCCGTACTCGTAAGCTTGCCAGCAAAAGAAGGCGGAGAAGTTGATAAGGTGTACTACATCACTCCAGCTAAGACTCTTGAAAGCCTTCCATTTACACAAGAAGGCGGCAAAGTGGTCTTTGGAACGACTCACTTCAGTATTTACGCGGTTGTGTATAAAGGAGAAGTTGCAAGTTCCGAACCAGCAACGCCAACGACTCCAGCTACACCGGTAACTCCAGCTGTTCCAAATACTCCGGCTACCCCAGCAACACCAGCAGCTCCAGCCCCTGGAGAACAAGTGGCCGCTGCCCAAGCAGGAGAAAAACCAATGGACAAACCAGCTCCAGCAGCCAACGTTGCCTCTAACGAACTTCCAGCAACAGGAACTGCGGATGCGAGTGCCGCTCTCTTTGTAGCGAGCCTCAGCCTCGCACTAGGCGCATTATTCCTCAAAAAAGGAAAAGAAGAAGCATAATCAAAACTAGACAAAGCTTCAAAGACCTGGCAGAAATGCTGGGTCTTTCTTTTTATAAAAAACGTATTGAGAAAAAATAACGTAATTAAATGATGAGAGGAGGCGAATGAAATTGTGACTAAATTATGGTACAATTAAGTCGCAAAATAAAAGGAGGAATGAATATGAAAATTATTCCGATGAGAGATTTAAAAAATACAGTTGAAGTAGAAAGACAATGCAAAGAAGAACAAGGACCTATTTTTGTGACTAAAAATGGGTATGGGAGATTAGTCGTGATGGATATCGAATATTATGAAAGCACGATTCAAAAAATGGAAGAAGCTCGATTACTAATTGAAGCACTTGAAGATGTCGAGGAAGGTCGTGTACTAGATGGGAAAGAGGCGCTTCTAAAATTGAGGGAGAAGTATGGAATATGAGTTTGAACTGACCAAAAAAGCGGATAATGATATTGAAGGAATTCTCTATTATCTTTCCAAGATGACGTAGGAGACCTGGCAGAAATGCTGGGTCTTTCTTGTTAGCGATATATCCTATACGTTTTTTTCACCCGAAAGGACGAAAATTAAATAAAAACTCTATTGTATTCAGGATGTAGGAGGACTATACTAAAACTAGTTAGTGTGTTTTTTAACAAAGTGTATTAGGGGGAATTAGGGTGAAGATTCAATCGAAGTGGAAATTGGGGTTATTAGTGGTCGCTTGCGTTTCTTTAGCAGCATGTGGGGGACAGAAAAAAGAGTCTCAGGCGACAACGGAGTCGGTAGCGAAGGTTACAACTGTTGAAACGACGACAGTGGCACCTGCGAAGTTGCCAGATTCGTTGCTTCCGTTTAAGAAGGAAAAACAATTGGTATTGGGGGATCTTGATAAATTAGAACGTTCTACATCTGCTCATATTCAACTGAATATCAAAGATAAACCAAAAGCGAAAAGAGAGCCGAAAATCAGTGTGGATCCAGTTGGTTGGCATAATTATAAGATGCCCATTGATGATTCAGGAAGTGGTAAAGAAGCTTGGTTGATGAATCGCGGACATTTAGTCGGATACCAATTCAGCGGACTCGATAATGAGTTACGGAATTTAACGCCTATGACAGCTCTGTTAAATACAGGTAGTTTGTCTGATAAGGATTCCGCAAACCAAGCAGCGATGCTTTTCTATGAGAACAACCTTGCGGATTGGATAAATGCTCATCCGAATGATTGGTTGGATTATAAAGTAACACCAATTTACGAAGGGGATGAACTAATTCCTCGGAAAGTTGAGTTACAGTATGCGGGAATAAAGAACGATGGAACACTGATGAAGATTTCTTTTGGAACAAAACAAGAGAACATTGATAAAGATGGCGTGACTCATGTAACTCTTGAGAATACTTCACCTATTGCGAAAATCGACTATGCGACAGGAAATGCAGAACCGTTATTTGCGAAGAAGAAAGTAGAAACAACAGTTGCCCAGACAGAGGCTATCACTGAAACGACGGTAAATCAAGAAGAATACCGTACAGTGTATGTAGCTAAAAAAGGGAAATCGGATGTATATTGGTATGTGAAAGAAAATATGCCATCGAATACAAACTGGGGAAACGTTGTGGAAATGACAGAAGCACAGGCGAAAAGTTTAGGGAAACGGCATAGTTCTAAAGAACACTATAGACCCTAAGTAAAAGGAGCACCACACAATCGTGTGGTGCTCTTGTTGTTTAATCTTCTTTCACTAAATACCCTAATTTCTCGAGGGCGTCTTCGATATAATCGAGGTCTTGTTGGTTTTCAGCTTCTACCAGATGATAATGCACGCCGTCAGTTAAAGAGGACAGTGGGCGGAAGTCCGATTGATGGATTTGCTCCAAGAAGTGCTGAACGTCACGGCGACAGGTCAGTTTCACGAGCGTTTGGATTTCACCATAAACGGGATGGTCGATTTGAATGTTTTGCACGCGACCTCCATTATCAACAATTGCCAGAAGTTCGCTTTCGATAGCCTTGGTATCATGTTTAACCTTAAAGAGACGATGAACGTACGGCGAACTCTCTTGCTCCTTGTAGACATATCCGCGGTTGGTCGATAGAATCGTTGCCCCGTCAGCGCGAAGAAGCGCGATATCTTGCACGATAATTTGTCGTGTCACGTGGAAATGCTCCGCCAGACTTTGACCGTTGAGTGGCTTTGGCGCATTTTTTAGCAGTTTTAGTAATTCAGCTTTTCGTTCTTTTGGCATTGTTTCCCTCTTTTAACGTCTTTTTTGTAAAACTTTATACACCGCTAGTGCTAATTCATAGTCTACCATACTGTGAATCACTGTACCAAATCCGACTAGGACGAAGAGAACGTAAAACATGCTTTGAAGATCCGTCCCTGAAACCGAGTAGAAAAGTACGCAGGCTAATACTTCACCGACTGCGTGAATGAGCGCCAATACGAAGTTGAAAATCCATGAGGCTTTGCGGTTTTCTAGCGTCTTTGGATATTTCTGTAGGAAAAAGGCTCCGAGTGTCGCAAAGAGAATATGCGATAACGCGCGGAAAACAATGACGAGTGGGTATGCCCCGGAAATAAAGAATCCATACGATGACCCCAGAACGACGAAGATGGCCATCCACGGATTGATAAACATGGCAATAAAAATAGCAACGTGGCTTCCGAGTGTATACGAAGCAGGTGGAATCACCAATTTTAGTGGCATCGCTATAGGAATGAAGATAGCAATTGCGGTTAATAGTGCGGTTAGTGTCATAAAACGAACATTTTTCATCAGAATAAAACTCTCCCTTTGTTTACTGTATATACAGTAGTATAGTTCTGTGTATACAATAAATCAATAGCAAAAAGTCACTTTACAAAAATAAATGAAAAGGAACCTCTATAAAAGAGATTCCTTTTCGCATCTATTGCCGTTTAAAGAGAATCAGCAGCCTATTAGATTCAATTTTTTAAAGCGTAAATTTGATTTTTAATATACGATTCCAACTCGTTAAATGCCTCATCTGTAACCTTTCCATCTTTTGGTTTGGCTAAATATAAATAGAATTGGACAGGTTCTGGTTCGTCCAGTTCAATCAATTGAATATGGTCTAGTTTTAAGAAGTCAACTAGAATGCCGATAGTGTTTTTCTGTTGAATAAAGTTTTCGTACCCTTGAATATCGCTCACTTCAGCCAATATATTTGGAATGATTCCGTATGAGTTCATAAATTTCCAGAATATCTCATGATGAATAAAGTGCTCATTAAAGAGGATAAATTTCTCGTTTTCTACTTGTGAGAGATGAACGTGAGCCTCTTTTGATAGCGGATGTTTTTTCGAAACGGCTAATTTAAATGGGAAAGTTGCGATTTTTTTCAAATCAAGTTGGTTGCTAAAAACTTCTTTACTAGTTCCAAATAAAGCAATATCCAATTTGTTCGAAATAATTTTCCTTGTGATTTCTTTAGAACCATCTTCTAATAAGACGATTTCAGTTCCAAAAATCTCTTCTAGTGCTGAAACATGTTTTGTTAAATCGAAGAAACGGGAAAGAGCAGCGGTAATTCCGATTTTAATACGTCCATCATGAGCGTTCTTTACGGCCGTTATTCCCATGTCCAGTTGTTGAAGGGCATTGAGGGAATATTTTCTAAACAGTTCGCCTTCTTTTGTAAGAGACACATCTGTATGCGATTGGTTACGTAAAATAAGCTGCACACCGAGATCTTCTTCTAATGATTTAATGGCGTAGCTGACAGTAGGCTGACTGACTTTGAAGGTTGAAGCTACTTTTGAAAAAGATTTTAAACGGCATAGTGCATTAAAGTATTTGAGTTGTTGAAGTTTCATAAGCAAGGCTCCTCATATTTAAAAAAATTATAACACATCCTCTGTTTGACTATGCTAAAATGAAAATTTTAAAATGTCAATAGGAGCATAGGGGGAGATAAAGTTTATTAGTGATAAACTTTTCTGTCTCCATTTTTTATGCTCTTACATAAAGCACCAATGGCATTGAAACGCCATTTTGCAGAAAAAACCATTTTATAGGAGGAATCACCATGCGTGGACACCAAATTTTAAATGACCCTTTTAAAAATAAAGGGACAGCATTTACTGAGGAAGAACGTCAAGAATTAGGCTTAGTAGGACTATTGCCACCTTATGTTCAAACATTAGAAGAGCAAGCGAAGCAAACTTATGCGCACATGCATCAAAAAACAAGCAATCTTGAAAAACGTCTTTTCTTGATGGAAATTTTCAACACAAACCGTACGTTATTTTATTACTTATTCTCACAACATTTAGAAGAATTTAACCCAATCGTGTATGATCCAACGATTGCAGATACTATCGAAAACTACAGCGAACTTTTCGTGGATACGCAATATGCGGCATACTTAGATATTAATCACCCAGAAAATATCGAACCTACATTGAAAAACGCTGCAGGAGACCGTGATATTCGCTTAATCGTCGTAACAGATGCAGAAGGCATTCTCGGAATCGGTGACTGGGGAACAAATGGTGTGGATATTTCTGTCGGAAAACTAATGGTGTACACAGGAGCAGCAGGAATCGATCCAGCAAGTGTTCTTCCTTTAGTAATTGATGCTGGTACAAACCGTCAAAGTCTATTAGACGACCCTAATTACCTAGGCAATCGTCATGAACGCGTTCGCGGAGACCGTTATTATGCGTTTATTGACCAATTTGTGGAAACAGCAGAACGTCTATTCCCTAAATTATACTTACATTGGGAAGATTTTGGTCGTGGAAATGCAGCCAACATTTTAAATAAATACAAAACTCAAATTCCAACCTTCAACGATGATATTCAAGGAACAGGAATTGTAACTCTTGGAGGAATTTTCTCAGCAATGGATATCGCTGGGGAAAAATTAACAGACCAAGTCTACCTATGCTACGGTGGGGGAACTGCAGGATGTGGAATTGCTTCTCGAGTTCTTCGTGAAATGGTGGTCGATGGTCTTAGCGAAGAAGAAGCTTATAAACGCTTCTTCATGGTGGATAAACAAGGGTTATTATTTGATGACATGGAGGGATTAACTCCTGAGCAACGCCCATTTGCTAAAAAACGTAGTGATTTTCCAAATGCGGATCAGTTAACCGATTTACTAGAAGTTGTGAAGACTGTTAAACCGACTATCTTAGTTGGAACTTCAACTCAACCAAATACATTTACTAAAGAAATTGTAGAAGCGATGTGTGAAATTACAGAACGCCCAGTTATTTTCCCTCTATCTAATCCTACAAAATTAGCAGAAGCAACGGCTAAAGATCTAATTGAATGGTCAAACGGGAAAGCATTCGTTGCAACTGGAATTCCTTCAGATGATATTGAGTTCAATGGTGTGAACTATGTTATTGGACAAGCGAACAACGCCTTGATTTACCCTGGTCTTGGATTAGGAATGTTAGCTTCTGAGGCGAGTCTGTTAACAGATGAGATGATTGGCGCTGCAGCACATGCGTTAAGTGGTATCGTTGATATTACAAAACCAGGGGCACCTGTATTGCCGCCGTTCAAATACGTCAATGAAGTATCATTGAAAGTAGCTACTGCTGTAGCGAAGAAGGCACAAGAGCAAGGATTGGTACGTGCCAAAGAGCAAGATATGGAAAAAGCGGTCCGTGATTTCAGATGGACACCTGAATATTAGGAGGAGATGCTGATGTTATTTCTCACATCTCTTGAGTCGATTGTTCCAATTATTGCGCTTATTGTACTCGGGTATTTTCTGCAAGTGAAGGGTTGGTTCCATAATGATTTTGGAAATGATTTATCTAAACTCATTATGAATGTGGCGATGCCCGTATCGATTTTTGTATCTGTATTGAAGTATTTAACGTTAGAAAAGTTGATGAGCTTATCTGGTGGATTAATCTATACGTTTACCGCTTTCTCCCTTGGATACATTGTTGCTTTCTTAAGTGTCAAGGTTTTAAAAGTGGCACCAGGGCGAAGAGGAACAGTGATTAATACCTTTGTCAACGCCAATACGATTTTTATTGGCCTGCCGCTGAATATTGCATTATTTGGTGATGATGCATTACCATACTTCTTGATTTACTATATTACAAATACCATTTCTACTTGGACATTAGGCGTGTTCTTAATGACAAGTGATAGTAAAGATGGAAAGAAAAAACAAGGGTCGAAATTTAATTGGGAAAAATTACTTCCTGCACCTTTATTAGGCTTTATTGTATCCGTGGTATTCTTGGTAATCAATATTCCACTTCCAAGTTACGTTTCAAATACATTAGGTTATATCGGTGGGTTAACAACGCCGCTTTCATTAATCTATATTGGGATTGTACTAGCGAAGGCAGGAATTAAAACCATTCATTTCGATAAAGATAGTATATTAGCTTTATCTGGCAGATTTATCGTTTCCCCATTACTCATGTTCTTGGTGCTTAAATTAATGGCTCCGCAAATGGCAACAGCAGAATATCAAACCTTTATGATACAATCTGCAACCCCAGCATTAGCGGTATTACCAATTTTAGCCAACCAAGGAGATGGAGACGTTGAGTTCTCAACAAATATTGTGACATTAAGTACCATTTTATTTGTTATTGTCATCCCAATTATTCAAACCCTTATTGGGTAAAGGGACTCTCTAACAAAAATGAAGTGCACTCCAAAAGTTAGACAGAAAATCTAACTTTTGGGGTGTTTTTATGATGAAGTTAACGGATGAGGGTAAAGTTCAAATCTATGAAATCAAAAAAGATTTAGCTGTCCACAACTTACCAATATGAGGGATATACGCAAAGAACATCTTAAATACAGGATAAAATGGATGGTTTAACTTTTTTGGGCAGTCATTTTGAGATGATTTTTCGCTTATAATCCGCTCGTTTTTCGCTTGATTCTACAAAAAGCTATCAGTACAATATAGAAAAGAGAGGTGTGACAGATGCAACCTAATTTTCAAATTACCGAAAAGATGTTAGTGCTAGTGCATCATATTGCGGAACTCCTGACAAAATATTCCATTGTGAGACGTCCGCTATTATTGCGCAAGGAAAACCGAATTCGCTCGATTCAATCATCGTTAGCGATTGAAAATAATAGTCTGACGTTAGAACAAGTGACGGATATTATCGAAGGACGAAGAGTTCTAGGACCGCCCAAGGATATTCATGAAGTCCAAAATGCGTATGAGGCGTACGAGCGTGTATTTTCGATGGACCCGTATAGAGTAGAAGATTTCTTAGAGGAGCACCGCCTGTTAACGCATGGCCTTGTAAAGCATCCAGGTCAGTTTCGATTAAGGGATGTCGGCATTTATGATGCGAGTGGACGAGTGGTTCACATAGGTGCACGTCCGCAGTTTGTTCCAGGTCTTGTGAAAGAGTTATTCTCCTGGGCTAAGAGTAGTGATTTGCTCGATTTAGTAAAATCTTGTCTCGTTCATTTTGAATTGGAGATGATACATCCCTTTGAAGATGGAAATGGTCGGATGGGGCGATTATGGCAAAGTTTGATTTTGAGTCGGTGGAATCCGCTATTCGAATGGCTTCCAATCGAGTCTGTGATTCATACACATCAACAAGGCTACTATGATGCGCTCGCTATCAGTAACAAGGAAAATGATGCAACTGTCTTTGTCGAATTCATGCTTGAAGTGATTTTGGAAACATTGGAAGAAGTGAAGGTGTCTGACCGCATCGAAGAAGAAAAGGCTGAGTATGTCGTCTTGCCAGCTTTAAAACCAAAAGAACGAGAAGTCTTTGAACAAGTAAAGGCGTATCTTGAACAGTATGGAAATATCGGTAATCAGCAAGCACAAGAACTCACTGGTCTGAGCGCCGCAACGGTCCGACGATACTTATCGTTGTTTGTCAAAGTTGGCTTACTGGCTGCTAGCGGAAGTACGAAAGGGAAGTTATATTCATTAGTCTCTATTTAGAGTTGAACTGAACCATTTAAAAACCCCTTTTTCAGTGTTTTCTTGAAAAAAACAGCATTGTACTATACTATTAGAGGGTAGAAATTCAAAGAGCAAGGAGCTTATTATGAAAGAAAAATTCGGAATTATTTTAGCAGCAGGTAAAGGAACTCGTATGAAATCTGCTCTTTACAAAGTGATGCATCCAGTATGTGGAAAACCAATGGTGGAGCATGTTGTAGATCAAGTAGAAAAAACAGGAGCTACTGAAATCGTAGCGATTGTCGGACATGGTGCTGAAATGGTGCAAAATCATCTAGGAGACCGTGTTTCGTATGCGGTTCAAGCAGAACAATTAGGAACAGGGCATGCCGTTTTACAAGCAGAATCTCTTCTAAAAGGAAAAGAAGGAACAACCATTGTGATTTGTGGAGATACTCCATTATTAACAAGCGAAACTCTTTCTGCACTAATTGAAGAACATGAACGCACAGGGGCAAAAGCAACGATTCTAACTGCGATTGCCGAAGACCCAACTGGATACGGCCGTGTGATTCGTGACGCGGACGGTTCCGTTCTTAAAAACGTGGAACAAAAAGATGCTTCACCTGAAGAACAAAAAGTACAAGAAATCAACACAGGAACATACTGCTTTGATAACGAGGCTTTATTTAGCGCCTTACAAGAAGTCGGAAATGACAATGCCCAAGGCGAATACTACTTACCAGACGTATTAGAAATCTTGAAGAAACGTGGAGAAGTGGTTTCTGCTTATCCAATGAAAGATTTCGACGAAGGGATGGGTGTAAACGACCGCGTGGCGCTTTCAAAAGCGGAGAAATATATGCGTAACCGTATTAACGAAGGACATATGCGTAACGGGGTTACTTTAATCGACCCAGAAGCGACTTATATCGAGTCAACCGTTCAAATCGGTTCTGATACTGTGATTGAACCAGGTGTTGTCTTAAAAGGTAAAACAGTCATCGGTTCAAACTGCTTCATCGGAGCACACAGTGTGGTTCGTGACAGCGTGTTAGAAGATGGCGTTCGTCTTGTAGCAGCAAACATCGAAGAATCTCATATGAAAGTAGAAAGCAATGCAGGCCCATTTGCACACTTACGTCCAAATGCTGTATTAGGCGAACGTGTTCATGTAGGAAACTTTGTAGAAGTGAAGAACTCAACGCTTGGGGCTGATACTAAAGTAGGTCATCTAACATACATCGGGGATGCAGACCTTGGGGAAGACATCAACGTTGGCTGTGGAACTGTATTTGTAAACTATGATGGAAAAAATAAACACCGTGCAACGATTGGAAATCATGTATTTATCGGATGTAATGCAAATATCGTTGCTCCAGTTACAGTGGGTGATGATGTATTTATCGCTGCTGGGTCAACGATCACCGAAGATGTTCCAGCAGGAGCGCTTGCGATTGCTCGTTCTCGCCAAGTGAATAAAGAAAATTACGCTGCAAAATTATCATCTGCTCAAAAAGACTAAAAATTTTTCCAAAAAATTTTAGCAAAAATATTCAAAAATCAAATAAAAAACGGTATGATAGTACTATAAAATAAACTTCGGGGGTTATCATTGTGGAACATTATTCCGATCCTAATTTAAAAATATTCGCTTTAAGCTCAAATCGTCCTTTAGCGGCAAAGATTGCTGAAGAAGTCGGTTTAGAACTTGGTAAAGTTTCTGTCACTCAGTTCAGCGATGGCGAAATCAAAATCAATATCGATGAGAGTGTACGTGGTTGCCATGTGTATATCGTTCAATCAACTTCTTATCCAGTAAATGATAACTTAATGGAGTTATTAATCATGGTGGATGCATTACGCCGTGCGAGTGCAAAAACAATTAACGTTGTTATTCCTTACTATGGCTACGCTCGTCAAGACCGTAAAGCACAATCTCGTGAACCAATCACAGCAAAATTAGTTGCAAACATGATTACTCAAGCAGGTGCGGACCGTGTGTTAACACTTGATTTACACGCTGCGCAAATTCAAGGGTTCTTCGACATTCCAGTGGACCACTTATTAGGAGCTCCACTTCTTGCGAACCACTTCTTAGAAAACAACTTCAAAGATAAAGATATCGTTGTTGTATCTCCTGACCACGGTGGGGTAACTCGTGCTCGTAAAATGGCTGAGTTCTTACACGCGCCTATCGCGATTGTGGATAAACGTCGACCAAAAGCAAACGTGGCAGAAGTCATGAACATCATCGGTGAAGTAAAAGGGAAAGTTGCCGTATTAATCGACGACATGATTGATACAGCTGGAACCATCACTCTTGCTGCACAAGCGATTAAAGATGCAGGTGCTGAAGAAGTGTACGCTTGCTGTACGCACGCCGTATTATCTGGACCAGCTCTAGAGCGTATTAACAACTCAGTGATTAAAGAAGTAGTTGTAACAGACTCAATCGAAGTTCCTGAAGAAAAAACAGGTGGCAAGATTGTTCAAATCAGCGTTGACCAATTAATGGCGGAAGCGATTCGTCGTATTCACGAAAACCGTTCAGTGAGTCCGTTGTTTATCGAGAAATTTACAATTTTAGATTAATAAAGAATTGTTAAAATCAATGAGCCGAGGCTATAGTCTCGGCTCGTTTTTGTTTATACTGAATCTAACATAGAGGAGGTTGTTATGGGGCAAAAAAGTTCAAATCGAGCAGGGTGGTTTACGCTTATCTCATTTATTTGTGGGGTGGTTACACTAGTGACGTTGGACGAGATGGATTCATCTGTAAAAACTATTGAAAATATGGACGAAATCGGTGCGGCTATTTTAGTGCTATTTTCAGCGATGACCATCGGCGGAATCTTCTGGATGGGGATGAATTATTGGAGAAAAACGCATCAGGAACTTGTGAAGTTGCAATATACATCGGTTACACCTGAAACGATTGAAGATTATTACAGAGCCACTGCAAAGGCCGTTCGTAAGGTCGGTGTTTCTGTCATTATTTTTGCATTCATGATTGGTGTGTTTTCGCAGTTCAATAGCGTTTTTGAAGTGATTGGATTAGGGATGCTCTTATTTGGAATTTCCATTGGTTTCTTGTCGCTAGCTCCAAAATCACTTGCCAGACAAATTCAGAAACAAAATATTAGATAGTTTTGGAGGTTTTCAATGAAACTTGAGAAAACAAAGAATATTGCAGAAGTCTTGATGTGGATTGGATTAGTGCCACAATGGATTTTCGCGACCAATCGTGGCGTCCCAGGCGGTCTATTGATTGCCATCTTCATTATGCCGATTTTCATGATCATGGCGTTTGTTAGTTTCATGATGCACATTTTAATCGCGGTAGAAGAAAAATCGTTTGAAAATACTTGGTGGCAACTACTGATTACAGGGGCTTGGTTCATTTTTCATGCATTGTTAGTCACTGGAGTCATCAGCTTTTGATAAATAGTTTAGGAGGAAGAGAGTTATGGAAGCACGACATTTTGAAAAACAACCAGGGTTAGTAAAGATGCATAAGGTCGCTACTGTCTTGATGTGGATTTCGTGGGCTCTTTTCTTTGTGGCGATGTAGGAACGGAAGGTTTTTTCTTGTCAGGGGAATAACTACTCCTTGTGATGCTGTCTATTATAGCGTTGTCGAAAGTGGGGTTCCTTCTCAGTTTCTCATTGTTTAGTTGGATTTCGTTTAAATTAAAAACAGTGGAAGAAACGGGATGGCAGTTAGCGTTGACAGGAGGATTCCTAATGATGTACTTCCTATTGTCTATAAGACTCTTTTAATAAGAGGAAAAAAATGCAAGATGGCGCGGGTTATGGTACAATAATCCGGCAAGAAATAAGTGAACTTAGCGCACGAGTCGCACTCACTATTGGTGATGCAGCTCGTGTTTTTCGTTTGATTGAAGGAAAGTGGTTCGCTTGATAGACGATTCGAAAGATTGAAAAAGGAGATTAAGATGAGTTTCAAAATTGGAGATATTCAAATTGACAATAGCGTAGTTGTGGCCCCAATGGCTGGGATTTCAAATTCTGCTTTCCGTGTCACTGTAAAAGAATTCGGTGCTGGGTTAGTCGTTTGCGAAATGATTAGCGACAAAGGGATTCAATTTCGTAATGAAAAAACATTAAGCATGCTTCATATCGAACCAAACGAATATCCTCTCAGTGTTCAAATCATGGGCGGGAATAAAGATACTTTAGTTGAAGCGGCGAAATACGTAGCTGAAAATACAGAGGCTGCGATTATCGATATCAACATGGGATGCCCTGTTAACAAAGTGATTAAGGCAGAAGCTGGCGCTAAATGGTTACTAGACCCTCATAAAGTATATGAAATGGTTGCGGCGGTTGTAGATGCAGTCGATAAGCCTGTGACTGTGAAGATGCGTACCGGATGGGACCACGAGCATTTATATGCGGTTGAAAATGCTTTGGCTGCAGAACGTGCCGGTGCAAGTGCCGTTGCGATGCATGGCCGTACTCGTGTTCAAATGTATGATGGGAAAGCCGATTGGGAAATTCTTGGAGAAGTGAAGAAGAATTTAACGCGCATTCCTTTAATCGGGAATGGGGATGTTCGTTCTCCAGAAGATGCTAAACGCATGATTGACATTGCAGGCGTGGACGGCGTTATGATTGGTCGTGCAGCACTTGCCAACCCTTGGATGATTCGTCAAACGGTTCATTACTTAGAAACAGGCGAATTACTTCCTGAAAATACCGTTCCAGAGAAAATTGAAATTGCAAAATTACACTTACAACGACTAGCAAACCTTAAAGGTGAAGCGGTCGCTACGAAAGAATTCCGTAAACTAGCAGGCTATTACTTAAAAGGTGTGCCGCGTGCCTCTAAAACGAAGGTAGCCATTAACGAAGCTGTGAATTTACAAACAGTAGAAGCGTTATTAGACCAATTTGTGGTAGAGCATTTAGAACGAGAAGAACGTCAAAAACAACGCTTGGCAGAAATTTAAGTAAAATGCCTTGAAATACTTTCAATAAAGCCTCTTCTTTTGGTACAATAAGGAGAGTTATGAAGAACAAGCAGCGCTCAAAGGAGGAACAAACGTGTCTTTCGAAGTAGAAACACAAGAAACATTAAATGACCAATTACAAGTTCGTCGTGAAAAAATGAGTCAATTACGCGAAAAAGGAATCGATCCTTTCGGTACTGGATTCAAACAAAAAAATACAACTGAAGAAATCCACAACCAATTTGAAGGAGCTACAAAGGAATCTCTTAGCGAACAAGAGCCTGTAACCGTTCAAATTGCTGGACGAATGATGACAAAACGTGGAAAAGGGAAAGCTGGTTTTGCCCACATCCAAGATGGCAAAGGCCAAATCCAAATTTACGTACGTAAAGATGCTGTTGGAGATGATGCGTACGAAGTCTTCACAAAAGCAGACTTAGGAGACATCGTTGGTGTTGTAGGGACGGTTATGGTCACAAACACTGGTGAGTTATCTGTTAAAGCAGAACAATTCGTTCATTTAACAAAAGCACTTCGTCCACTTCCTGATAAATATCACGGATTAACAAACGTAGAACAACAATACCGTCAACGTTACTTAGACTTAATTAGTAACCGTGACAGCTTCGACCGTTTCGTAACCCGTAGTAAGATTATTCGTGAAATCCGTCGTTACTTAGACGACCGCGATTACTTAGAAGTTGAAACTCCAGTACTACATACATTAGCTGGTGGAGCAAATGCTCGTCCATTTATCACACACCACAATGCGTTAGACATGGAATTATACATGCGTATCGCTACAGAATTACACTTGAAACGTTTAGTCGTTGGTGGAATGGAACGCGTATACGAAATCGGACGTGTGTTCCGTAACGAAGGAATCGACACAACTCACAACCCTGAATTTACTTCAATCGAAATCTATACTGCTTACACAGACTACAAAGATGTTATGGATTTAACAGAAGGAATCATTTCAGACGTTGCTGAGAAAGTATTAGGAACAACATTAGTTCCTTATGGCGAACATGAAGTGGAATTAAAAGCTCCATGGAAGAGAATTCATATGGTAGATGCGATTAAAGAAGTAACAGGCGTTGACTTCTGGCCACATATGACAGACGAAGAAGCACGCGCAATCGCAAAAGAAAAAGGCGTGAAAGTAGAAGACTCAATGACATTCGGACATGTCGTGAACGAATTCTTCGAAACATTCGTTGAGGAAACATTAATTCAACCAACATTCATCTACGGACATCCAGTGGACGTGTCTCCATTGGCTCGTAAAAACGATGAAGATCCACGCTTCACAGATCGTTTCGAATGCTTCATCTGTACAAAAGAGTACGGAAATGGATTCACGGAGTTAACAGACCCAATCGATCAACGTGAACGTTTCATGAAACAAGTAGAAGAAAAATCTGCTGGGAACGACGAAGCGCATCCACATGATGAAGACTTCATCCAAGCGTTGGAATATGGTTTATCTCCAACGGGTGGGGTAGGAATCGGAATTGACCGTTTGGTAATGTTACTAACAAACAGCCAATCAATCCGTAACGTCCTATTATTCCCAACAATGAAAAACTTAGACTAATAGTAATTGAGTGTCCCGTTTAAGGCTTGCCTTAGACGGGGTACTTTTTTGTCTAACCGAAATTATCATATATGGTAATTATCATATATGATAATTTCGAAAATGAATTCATGAAAGAAGAGCCTCGTTTAAGTACACTAAAAGTAACAAATGTTCACAGGGTTGTAGTTGACTTTCCGTACATTTGAATATACTATGAGGGAAAGTTGGAAGAGAGAGTTTTTCCAGACTGAATGTTATAGACGAAAGAGACCTGCACGCGATTCGAGTATGGCTTGAATAGGGTGCTTTTTTACTAAAGGAGTTCTAATGAAATATTTTAAACAGTTTGGCTGGATCATGATTGTGACCTGTATCGGTGAAATCATGAAATATTATATCCCCCTTCCGATACCAGCAAGCATTTATGGGCTCGTTCTAATGATGGCTTTATTAATGACGGGGATTGTAAAAATTGAAAAAGTATACCAAGCGGGAACGTTTTTAATCGAGATTATGTCGTTGATGTTTATCCCAGCAGCCGTTGGAATTATCGAGTCGTGGGATCAGCTACATCGTATCATTGTGCCGGTATCCATCATCACGGTTATTACAACATTTGCAGTAATGATTGTTTCGGGAAAAGTAACGCAATACGTCCTCGAGAAAGGAGCCCAAGATGAATCAACTCTTTCTTAATACAGCAACCATTGGATTCGTGATTAGTATTATTGGTTTTGAAATCGGAGTATTTCTTCGTGACCGTTATAAATGGCCAATCTTCAATCCACTACTGGTAGCGATTATTTTCGTGATTATCGTATTAAATGTCTTTAATATCGATTATGATAGCTATTATGCAAGTGCAGATAACTTAAGCTATCTTTTAACGCCCGCAACGGTTTGCTTAGCAATTCCGTTGTATCAACAAATCGAGCAATTGAAGAAGCATAAAGGTGCCATCCTTGCTGGAATTACTGCAGGAGTGTTGACGAGTCTATGCACAGTTTGGGTGCTATCATTCTTTTTCCACTTGACGCATGAAGAGTACGTCACTTTATTACCAAAATCGATTACAACGGCCATTGGAATGGGGGTATCTCAAGAGAAAGGTGGCTATGTGACGATTACGGTGGCGGTGACTATTCTTACAGGGGTTCTAGGAAATATGTTCTGTGAAATCGTCTGTAAGATAGCAGGAATTACGCATCCTGTTGCGAAAGGAATTGCGATTGGAACGTCTTCTCACGCGATTGGAACAGCACGTGCCATGCAATTAGGTGAAGTCGAAGGTGCGATGAGTGGGTTATCCATCGTCATTTCGGGAATTATTACACTCGTTGGCGCACAAATTTTTTCAGGATTTATTTAAGAAGCGGAGAAAGAGCAGAATTTCTGTTTTTTCTCTGCTTTTTTGGGTTATTTTGATAGATAATGATTGTTACGATATATAAATTTCACAAAAAAGAAGATATTTTGACAGAAACGGTCATTGACGATTTGGAAAAGTGGGTGTAAACTATAGATGTAAACGTTTAACTAAATGAAATATCAAGAGAGGAGGAAGGTTAATGGTAAGTACCATAAAAGATATTGCAAAAGCAACAGGTGTTTCTATTGCAACAGTATCACGTGTGATAAACGAATTGGGTGGTTACAGTCCTGAGGTTGAGCGAAAAGTTCAGCAAGCAATTAAGGAACTAGGATATAGACGAAACGTAAATGCACGGAGTCTTGTTAGTAACTCATCGAAGATAATTGGAATAGTTATGCCTGATGTTGCAACATCTTATTATGGCGATATTGTCAGTGGAATTGAAGACGAGGCAAATGTTCATGGATATAATGTTATTCTGACCCATGCGGGAGTTGAAGGAAACAGGTTACACGAAAGTTTAGAAATGATGTCTGAACGTCGAGTGGATGGATTAATCATTTTTTCCTTGGCATTAGAAGAACAGGATATTGCTGTAATTATCGATTTAAATATTCCAGTATTACTGATTGCTACAGAAGTTGCAGGTAGCCAAATCCCGTACATTAAGGTTGATGATTATGCGGCTTCTTACGCTGCAGTAGAGTATTTAATTCAACATGGTCATTCAAAAATTGGCCTTGCTGGAGTTAATCAAACTGATCCGATTGCTGGTGCACCCCGGATTCAAGGATATAAAGATGCATTATTATCAAATGGAATAGTGTTTGATAACAAAAGAATTCAATATGGAGACTTTAGTTTTGATGCGGGTAAAAAAGCAATGGATACGTTTAGTCAATTCGAAGACCCAATCACAGCAGTTTTCTGTGTTAGTGATGAAACGGCATTAGGAATTATTTCCAGATGTTATGAAATTGGGTGGACTGTTCCTGATGACATTTCTGTAATTGGATATGATAATTCGAAGATTTCTTATATGTCATCACCACCGATTAGTACTATAGCCCAACCTTTTTATGAGATGGGGAAAAAAGGCTGTAGCAGGCTAATATTGTCGATTGGTACAAAAGAAAAAATACATTCAGAAATTATACCGTTCGAATTAGTTGAAAGAGCTTCTGTAAAAACATTATAGGGGTTATTATGAACACAACGTAAACGTTTAAGTAAAATATCCTAAACATCAAGTGTTGCCCGTTAGTAAGCTATAGAGAACTTTTTGTTAGATAAATATAAAAACAAGAGAGGATGTTAAACATGAAAAAGAATTGGAGCAAGAAAGTAAGAGCCGCACTCGCATTAATAGCACCAATGGTTTTAGTGGCCTGTGGGAATAACACGACTAGTGACAAAAATAACGACACAAAAGAAAATGAACCAATTACAATGAAAATTGGGCAACAAACACAACCAAACTCGAAACTACCTGAAGGTGACTCCTATGCAGATAATGCTTATCGCCGTTTAATTAAAGATAAACTTAATATCACAATTGAAAGCGCTTTTGAAGCGAATGGAGATGATTATGATCGTCAAGTAGCACTTGCAATTGCTTCTGGTGAATTACCAGATATGATGACGGTAGACAGAGATGAGTTGGAAGAACTCGCGAATAATGGACTTATCGAAGATTTAACAGAGGTTTTTGATAAATATGCAAGTGACAATATTAAAGCAATCTATAAATCATTTGATGATTTTCAATTAAAAGCAGCGACTATAGACGGAAAATTAATGGCTGTCCCAGGGGTGGGTAATGACTTTGGCCCAAACCTTGTATGGATTCGTCAAGATTGGTTGGATAAGTTAGGGATTAAATTAGATTCGGACGGCAATCATGCGATTACCTTAGATGAATTAGAATCAACTGCTAAAGCCTTCATTGATAAAGATGCAGGCGGAAAAGGTAATACAAAAGGTCTTGCTTTTGCTCCATGGCTTTCTGCCGATAATCATGGTGGAACTGCTTATACAGCTAATCCAATCATGAATGCATTTGGTGCTTATCCTAAGGTATATTTAACAGCAGATGATGGAAAAATTGAATATGGTTCAAATACAAAAGAAATGAAAGAAGCATTAGGGTATTTGAATAAACTATATAAAGAAGGAATTCTCGATAATCAAGTAGGTACACGTACTTATGATGATATCAATGCGATGAATATTAATGGTGAAATTGGTATTGTTACGGGTCCATGGCACTTCCCAGATTGGACTCTTGTACAAACGCGTACGGCAAATCGTGATGCATTATATACTCCATATGCTATTGAAGGTAAGGATGGAAAAGTTAGTGGAGTTCAAAAGCCTGGTGCAGGTGGTTTTGTTGTAGTAAGAAAAGGATTCGAACATCCGGAAGCGTTAATTAAGATGTTGAATTTAATTTTTGATGAAGTCCCAAATGATAACAATATGGAACAGAACTTCCCTGAAATTTATCAATATGCACAAAAAGCAGTTGATGGATCTGTACGTCCTATGAATATTGAAATGTTTAAGAATCTAAGTGAAATTGATGATGCGGTTACTGCTTCAAATGCTGCAGAAGGTAAATCTAGTATAGATGATATCCACAACTTTACAGTGAGAAATAATGCTAAGCATATTAAAGCTTACTTAGATGACCCTAAAGGTTCAGACCCAACAGAATTTGCAGTTTACTCTTCACGCTTATTAGCAGTTCGTGATGTAATGGGTGGAGTTCGTAATGAAGGAATTTATAAAGAAATTAACCCTGTTTCGATTGTTCAAAAAGTAAAAGCAACTGAACGTAATGGTGCTCAAATTGGTAAATTGGAGGAAGAAAACTTTATTAAATTTGTAACTGGAGAACAATCACTTGATGATTTCGACAAATACGTAAGTACCTGGAATGAACAAGGCGGTACAGCAATTATCAATGAGATGCAAGAAATTGTAAATCAACAATAACATTAATGAGTGTAGTATACTCTGACGAATACTTATTAAATAAAGTAGATATTGAATAAAAAGCCGAAGCAGACGGTCTCATACAGCAATAAGGGTACGCAGACGAACGCTTAGGGATAAGGTTTGAACGATATGTTGCAATGCTTTTAAATGAGTAAATGCAAAATCTAATCATAATTATTATGTGTGAATGTACAGTTCAACTCTCCTTTAAGTGACCCTCCTTAATATCAGGCTGATGCAGAGCGAATGCTTTAGGCTTTTTGTTTTTTTAAAATTATGAGAGCGAGGGGTTGAATATGGAAATGACTACTATAAAACCTAATACTGCTAAGAACAGAAAACGTAAATCGTGGTTTTCTAAAGAGCAATGGCTTTTTTTGGGTATGATTGTGCCAGGAATGATTTTTATTTTCATTTTTTCTTATATTCCGATGTTTGGAATAGTGATGGCCTTTCAAGATTTTAAACCAGCTAAAGGCTTTCTTAACTCAACATTTGTCGGATTAGATAACTTTAAATATATTTTCAATTTGCCAGATATCTGGCAAGTAACATTTAACACAATGTTTATAGCAATTGGAAAAATTATTTGGAATACCATCATCCCTATAGCATTTGCCATTTTATTAAATGAAATTCGATTAAAATGGATGAAACGTACAATGCAAACGATTGTATATCTTCCACACTTTTTATCATGGGTAATTCTGGCAAGTGTCATTGTGAATTTGTTTAGTTTAGATGGAACGGTGAATCAGTTACTACAGAGTATTGGTCTACAACCGATTAATTTCCTGGGTAAAAACAGCGTCTTCCCACATTTGCTTATTTGGACTGATGTTTGGAAAGGATTCGGATATAATTCGATTATCTTTTTAGCCGCGATTACCTCTATTGACCCAGGTTTATATGAAGCTGCCACAATGGATGGAGCGTCGTGGTGGCAAAAAGTTCGACACGTAACGATTCCAGGGATGATGCCATTTATCATTTTGATTACTATTCTTGCCTTGCCAGGAATTCTAAGTGCAGGTTTTGATCAAGTGTATAACTTATATTCTCCACCAGTATACGCGAGTGGGGATGTTCTTGATACGTACATTTATCGTATTGGGTTACTTAGTCGGGATTATAGTTTAGGAGCAGCCGTCGGATTAGTACGTTCGATTGTAGGTTTAGTTTTAATCTTTGGTTCAAATAAACTTTCTGAAAGATTTACGAACCGCGTTATGTTTTAGGAGGGAAAATCATGAAGGAAAAATTTGGCATAAGACAATTTATCATTTACATGATTGTCATCTTACTGACTTTATCGTGTTTAATCCCGTTGATGAATGTGATTTCGCTATCCTTTAGTAGTTCACAAGCTGTAGCGTCTAACAAAGTTGGGTTATGGCCAGAAGAATTTACTTTTGCTGCGTATGAAAAAATAATCAATGATGCTCAATTTTGGCGTTCATTTGGAATTAGTGTATTTAGGGTTGCAATGGCATTGATTATTAATCTCTTTATGATTGTTACATTAGCATATCCATTGTCAAAATCTGTGAAAGTATTTCGTTCAAGAAAATTCTTTATGAATATTATGGTTTTTGCAATGCTTTTCAGTGGCGGCATGATTCCAAGTTATTTAGTAATTCGCTATTTAGGACTTATCAATAGTGTATGGGCGCTTATCTTACCAGGTGCTGTTCCAATTGGTAGTGTTATTCTAGTAATGAACTTTTTCAGAAGCGTACCAAAATCATTAGAAGAGTCTGCTCTACTTGATGGAGCTAACCCTTGGCAAATTCTTACAAGAATATATATACCAATATCACTACCAGCATTAGCAACCGTATCGCTTTTTAGCATTGTTGGGAGTTGGAATGATTTCTTTGGAGGTTTAATTTATATTACAAAAGTTGAAAATTATCCTTTAATGACTTACATTCAATCTTTATCAGTAAATATTGCTGAAACATTGCAAAAGGCTGGTGGGATGTCTGCACAACAATTACAAGCTTTACTTTCAGTTTCAAATAGAAATTTGAATGCCGCTAAGATTGTCGTTGCTATTGTACCTCTATTAGTTATTTATCCATTCTTACAAAAATATTTTGTTCAAGGTATTGTTGTGGGAGCTGTGAAGGAGTAAAAAAATGAATGAATTTTTTAAACCAGATAATATTTTCTTTCGATGGATGAATAAATGCTGGAATTATATGGTACTTAATTTTTGGGTTTTGCTATCTAGTTTACCTATTGTAACAATTGGCGCTTCACAAATTGCTGCACATGCGGTATCTATTCAATTGATTGAATATGCTGATACAAATGTGACTAGAGTGTTCTTTCGTGCTTTCAAAAACAATTTTAAGAAAGGAACTATAGTTTGGATAATTCAATTAATTGTGGCTGGACTTTTGGGCATCAATGTATATTATTTGATGTATATAAATGGAAATTTGTTTGTTTTGATGGGAACAATTTTCTTAATCCTCATTTGGATTCAAATTTTTCAGTGGGGGTACTATTGGATTGCCCGTTATGAAGGGGATTTGAAACAACAGTTAATAGTATCTTTTAAAGCGGGAATTGCTTTTCCTTTGGAGAATACGATTGCTTTATTCTGGCTATTGATTCCGGTTTTAATAGCAACTTTATCAACAACGTTTTTCATTTTCGTATTATATATGAGCTTGTTTTTTGTTCTTAGTATTTGCAAGGTTCAACGAACAAAGCAGTTGTTAAAAGCTAGTAGGCATTTAGAGCAGAATAAATAGAATTAGAGTAATCACAGAATTAATAATATTCTGTAAAAAGAGAAGATTGAGTATAATTTAAATTAATGAAGATATGTATTCAATCGATTGAACTTCAGTAAAAATTTAAAGGCGTTAATTACAAAAACAATAAGAAAAGAGAGATTGTTATGGAAAAACATTGGTGGCAAGAAGTTGTTGTATATCAGATTTATCCACGTAGTTTTAAGGATTCAAACGGGGATGGGATTGGCGATTTAAGAGGAATTATTGAGAAACTCGAGTATTTACAAACACTTGGAATTGGAGCGATTTGGCTTTCTCCAGTTTATAAGTCACCCAATGATGATAACGGTTATGATATTTCTGACTATGAAGACATCATGGACGAGTTTGGCACGATGGCGGATATGGAAGAATTAATTGCCGAAGCGGATAAGCGCGGAATTAAAATCGTTATGGACCTCGTTGTGAATCATACGTCTGATGAACATCAATGGTTTATCGAGTCAAGAAAAGGAAAAGACAATCCTTATCATGATTACTATGTATGGGCAAATCCAGCAGAAGATGGTGGGGCACCGACGGAGTTACAGTCAACCTTTTTAGGAAGTGCCTGGAAGTACGATGAGACAAGCGGTCAATATTACTTGCATTTATTTAGCCAGAAACAACCGGATTTGAATTGGGAAAATGAAAAAGTACGCCGTGAAGTCTATGACATGATGAACTTCTGGATTGATAAGGGAGTTGGCGGGTTCCGTATGGACGTGATTGATTTAATCGGGAAAATTCCATTAGAAGGAATTACTTCAAACGGACCAAAATTGCATGAATATTTACAAGAAATGAATAAAGAGACTTTTGGAGATAAAGATTTATTGACGGTTGGGGAAACATGGGGAGCGACACCAGAAATCGCGAAACTCTATTCAAACCCTGAGCGCCATGAATTATCGATGGTCTTCCAATTTGAACATTCACTCCTAGACAATGAACCAGGAAAAGAAAAATGGGACCTCAGACCACTCGATGTGACGGAGTTAAAAGCCGTTCTTTCGAAATGGCAAACAGAACTTGGAGAGGAAGGTTGGAACTCATTATTCTGGAACAATCATGATTTACCAAGAATCGTTTCACGTTGGGGCAATGATAAGGAGTATCGTGTTCGTAGTGCCAAAGCTTTCGCAATTCTACTCCATATGATGAAAGGAACTCCGTATATTTACCAAGGGGAAGAATTGGGATTGACGAATACACCAGTTTCTAGCATTGAAGAGTTGGATGATATTGAATCCATTAATATGTATCATAATCGCATTACAAGAGGATTTAGTATCGATTCGATTATGACTTCGCTAAATGCGAAAGGGAGAGACAATGCGCGTAGACCAATTCCGTGGACTGCCGAAAAAAATGGTGGATTTACAAAGGGGACACCTTGGTTAGCGCTCAATCCAAACTATAAAGAAATGAATGTCGAGGAGGAACTGAAAAATCCAGACTCTGTTTTTCATACGTATCAAAAATTGATTCAGCTCAGAAAAGACCATCCAATCGTAGTTTTTGGAGGTTATGAGTTACTGGAGACGAATCCTAATGTATTTGCATATTATCGCACGTTTGGGGAAGAAAGATGGTTGACGGTCGTGAATTTATCTGACTTTGAGGAAGAAATCTCTGTAGATGCCCGATTTAATAAGGTTTTGGTAACTAATACAGAAGATGAGATTACAGATTTACGCGCTTACAAACTTTCTCCATGGCAAGCATTCGTACTGGAATTGTCTGGCAATTGAAATAATTTTCATATATAATGTAAGTGCATAAAAGTAGATAAAATAAATTATGAAATTTTTGTTAATCACTTTTCACAAACAAAGTTGCTAGATACTATTGCAATACTAATTAAATTTGTGATAATATATGTTTTTCATTCTACAACTGTGAAAAAATATGGTATAATAGTTTGGATAAAAATAAAAGGAGAAAGGGGATGGACGATGAAAGCATTTTTAGTGAAATTACAAGAAGGTTTTAAATCATTAGGTTTTGCGAGTCAATTGGGAATTACGCTAGGCCTATCTTTAGCGATGCTAGCAGGTGTATATGGTATTTCACAGGCAATGAGTCCGATGCAAAAAGTGACTCAAGTCGTAGAAGTACAAACAAGTGCGCCTGAAAATTCGTCAACTCCTTCAAGTAGTGCTGAAAAGAAAGCAGTCGCCGAAAAGAAGCAAGAGACAACTCAGGCTCCAACTACAGAAACAGTAACGACAGAAAAACAAGTGGTCACAGAAGAAGAGAACACAAGAGAGATTCAAGGAAATGTTGCGCAGGCAACTCCAAGCCAAGAGCGCAGAAGAAACGAGGCCTCAAGCAGCCCACAGACAAAAGAGGCAACTCCAACTGAGGTTCCTACTGTTACTTCAAGTACAGAAACAGGTGTAACACCGCCACAACGCTTGAAACCGTTAGGGAATACGGGAAAAGAGTTTGCGACATTAGACCAAGCTACAGCATGGATGAAGGAACAGTTAGACCAATCTGCAAAGGACCAAGAAGCTGGGAAGCAAAACTGGGTTTACTCTGGTAGAGCTTATGA
Organism: uncultured Streptococcus sp.; assembly: GCA_963540995.1. Classification (GTDB taxonomy): domain Bacteria; phylum Bacillota; class Bacilli; order Lactobacillales; family Aerococcaceae; genus Granulicatella. The sequence continues at coordinate 13,104 of CAUTST010000002.1, read as the reverse complement.
GATTCCGTGGAGTGACGGAACGAAAACGGCAACCGTTGATTTAACGAAAATTGAGTCTTACACACCAGATCCTTCGCCAACAGAAACAACTTCTGCGGAGACGGTTGAAACGCCTGGAACAGATCATTTATAAGATGAAGCACTTTGGTAGCAATGCCGAAGTGCTTTTTTGGTGCATACAGGATGGGAAACGAAGCGGGTTTATGATAAAATAAGCGTATCTCATTAGAGGAGTGAATATAAGTGGAAAATAAAGGACGTCGTATTTTAAGTGCTATTATCTCAATTGTGATTATTGCAGTGTGGGCATTTTTACGTTTCCAACGTTATCAAGCAAAACAGGAGCGTCAAAGTGAACAGCAAGAAATCATGAAAAATTCTCAAGTGGTGCAACAAGCAATGCAAGAGAATCAATCTCAGTACAATAATGCAATTGATAAACTCAAACAAGCAGCGGATAGTGCTAAAAATTCAACAACTGAATCAGAAGAATTGAAGAATGCAGAGATGAATAAAGCGATTGAAGATGGATATAGCATTGTTAAAAAAGATGGTAAATTCTATATTGTTAAAGACAATAATTTTTCAAAAGCGGTTGAATTATCAGGGGTAACAGAAGCACTTGTAATCCCAACTACAGAAGAAGGAAAAAACCTAAAATATAATGTACTAGTCGTGAAAAAAGACGGCGAATACCGCATTGTTGACGAAACAAAAGAAGGAAAAGAAGTCTTAGTCTTAACAGGTGAAACAATTACTGAAGATACAACATTTACATTAAAAGGCGATACATTGTATATCAAATAACAGGATGTGAGCAAAAGCGTTTAGAGACGATGACGGTTCGAGCTTTGCCGTAAGCGACTTGGAAAGTCGTGCGGACAAAGCGAGAAAGGCTTGAGTCTCTGCTTTTTCGAGCTCAACTACACCAGGATGTGAGCAATCGCGTTCAGAAATGGAACGTTGGACTCGAACGCCGGAAGGAACGTGAAACGTTCTGCAAAATCCTTCACAGTGCGAAGGATTTGGGGGTGGGCATTGCAAATTGTATTGGAATATAAGTTAATAGGACAATACAGTATAAATTATTTGAAGTTTTAACTCTAACCTCGAAAGGCTTGAGTCTCTGCTTTTTCGAACTCAACTACACCAGGATGTGAGGCAGAAAGACAGAAGACAAAAAAGAGTTCACAGTGTGAGCTCTTTTTGCTTCGTTGTCTTTCGCCCGCAAAGTTTATTAGACATTCTTGAATCACGAGTGATGAAAAGAATGTCAATAAACCACTGCGTTGGAGTGGATGCATATAAACATGGAAATGTATCACGAGTACAAATAACTTCTGCGGACATATCAGGAAGCAAAACTTCACAGTGCGAAGTTTTGCAGTCCTGTGAGCCCGAACTCAACTACAACAGGATGTGAGAAAGGACATCAGCAAATTTGCTGATGTCCTTTTTGTATCCTTACTTCTCTGCTAATAGTGTCACAAATCTCATTTTTATGCGATTGCCGTTTTCGTCTGTTTTATGGAGTTGGCCAAAGTCTTCATTATATTTATGCAATGTCCAGCCGGCATAATAGTCTTTCAATTCACCACTTGCAAATGTCTTAGGAAAGTTCACTGGACATGGCGCGTCTTCTGTCGACATGGCTGCCACGATGAGGTTAAACCCGCCAGGCGCCGTATGCGATTGCATATTTTCAATCACGTCAGGAATTGTATACGGATCTAAGAACATCAAGACCACTGTTGAAATAATGACGTCATAGAGTCCTCCTGGAATATCTGCGCTCTCGATGTTATACGGCTGAATATCGATATCCAGTCCTTCTGCTTCTGCAATCTGTGCTAATTTCGCAAGACTCATCGAGTTGATATCGAGCGAAGTTACATCGAAGCCTTTCTTTGCCAAGTACAAGCTATTTCTTCCTTCGCCACTTCCAAGGTCGAGCACTTTTCCTCTAGGAAACTTCGGTGTTGCCTCAATCACTTCTGAATGTGTACGCGTGAGATCGTATTTTTTTGAAAAATAATCTTCAGGCGTGCAATAGAAAGTCAGATAACATTTCAAATCGTCACTGGCTGGAGAAACGCGGTGCCACGCTTGAGGTTCGACGAATGGAATTTCGGAATCTTTCGTAAAGAGATGCTCTGCTAAAACATTTCCCTCTTCGTCTAGTTCATAAAAGGTTAGCGCGCCCTCTAAAATCGTGAGATGTGCCCAAGTGCCCACTTTGGTATTATGCATTTTTTTGAAGGGTTCTGGTAAAGTTGTCGCCGTCCAAGTCGGCATTGTTTTATAAGGAATTAATTCAAGTTCCATGGAAAAGCTCCTTTCAAGTTCTGTATTGTCATTGTACAAGAAAATGAAAAGGGTAGCTATTATATAGTAATCTATTTTTGATATAACTATTAGTTATAACTAGCGATAAAAAAGTGTTAATTGACTAGAAGGTGGTTTGCTGGTATCCTATTAACATGTTTATAAGACACGTTGATGAGAAGAGTAAAAGTGGAACTTTTCAGTAGAGAGTCTCGGTTGGTGAAAAGAGACATGAGTGGAAGCTTTGAAGATGGCCTCGGAGTGTTAACCGTCGAATGATTAGACGGTTACGGGTAAGCCCGATACAGCTTTCTGTTTTGATTGAAACAGACGGAGATAGTATTTGTGAGAATACTATAAACAAAGGTGGTAACACGAGAAGTTGACTCGTCCTTTTGCTAACCCATGTTAGTGAGGGGACGATTTTTGTTTGAGCAAAAGAAAGGAGAACACATGATTAAATTAGAAAATATCGACGTGACCTTTACGCAAGGTAAGAAAGTCGTAAAAGCCGTTCGAAATGTTTCTGTGAATGTGGAAGACGGGGATATCTATGGAATTATCGGATATAGTGGTGCTGGTAAAAGTACGCTAGTTCGTACCATTAATTTACTTCAACGTCCAACGAGTGGAAATGTAGAAGTCAATGGCGTAGATTTATTGAAATTAAAACCCAATGAATTGCGTGACGCACGTAAGAAAATTGGGATGATTTTCCAACACTTCAACTTAATGAATACGTTAAGCGTCTTTGACAACGTGGCTTTCCCGTTGAAGAAAGCGAAGAAACCACTAGTGGAAGAAGGAGAAACAGAGGTTGATCCAAACGCAGAACCAAAATTGGTAAGGCTAACGAAAAAAGAAATTAAAGAGAAAGTAGACTCTCTCTTACATCTGGTTGGCCTTGAAGATAAAGCGAACAGCTATCCAAGCCAACTCTCTGGTGGACAAAAGCAGCGTGTGGCGATTGCCCGTGCGTTAGCTAACGACCCAGACGTATTGCTCTGTGACGAAGCGACAAGTGCGCTGGACCCTAAAACAACATACTCAATCTTAGAGTTGTTGAAGAAGGTAAATGAGCAATTAGGAATTACGATTGTGATTATTACGCATGAGATGCAAGTTGTTAAAGAAATCTGTAATAAGGTTGCCGTAATGGAAGACGGTGAAGTGATTGAGCAAGGAACCGTGCTTGATATCTTTACAAACCCACAACGCAACTTAACGAAAGATTTCATCGATACAGCAACGCATATCAACCAAGGAATTGAAACGGTTCTCTCCCACGAACAGCTCTTGAATCTGAAAGAGGGAGATTACTTAGTAAAAATTTCATTCGTCGGTGCTTCAACAGGGGAACCGTTGATTACGAAATTATCAACTCAGTTCCAAGTAGCTGCGAACATCTTATTCGCCAACGTAGAAATCATCCAAGAAACTCCAGTTGGAACATTATTGGTTGGTCTGTCTGGTGAACAAGAAAGCATCGAAAGTGCACTTTCTTACATTAAAGGACAAGGCGTTTCAGTTGATGTCTTAGAAAAAAAGGGAGGTGCCTAAGATGAATTTATTAGCTTTTATCGATTTTAAAACTTTGTTTCCAAACATCGATGCTAAAGTATGGTTGGAAATTCAAAAAGCAACCTTAGATACGTTAATCATGGTTGGTTTAACAGGTTTAATCGCTGGAATCTTAGGGATTGCCTTGGGTGTGACACTAGTTGTAACGCGTGAAGGAAACATCCTTGAAAATAAAGCATTGTATTTGGTACTTGATAAAGTCGTGAACTTATTCCGTTCAATTCCATTTATCATTCTTGCCATGTTACTCATTCCAGTAACTCGTGCAATCGTAGGAACAACCATTGGTATTCCTGGGGCAATTGTTCCGTTAGTATTCGCAACCGTTCCATTCTACTCTCGACAAGTGCAATTAGCATTGACCGAAGTAGATAAAGGGGTTATCGAAGCTAGTGAAGCAATGGGATGTACACCGCTAGAAATTATCTTCCGTGTGTACTTAAAAGAAGGCTTGCCAAGCTTAATTCGTGCAAGCTCACTAACTATTATCAGCTTAATTGGTTTAACAACCATGGCCGGAGCGTTTGGTGCCGGCGGTATCGGTAACTTAGCCATCTCACGTGGTTATAACCGATTCCAAGGAGACGTTATCGTGGTAGCCACAATTATCATGCTTATCATCGTCTTCATCTGCCAAGCAATCGGTGACTATTTAGAGAAAAAAGCCACTAAATAAAAGGATGTGAGTCTTCGCGGTTAGAAATCGACCACTGGACCAAACCAACGCAAGCATCGTTAAAAAACGATGTGCGTATGGTTTGGGAAGTGGACGCGATTTCTGCGAAGACGAACTCAACTACACAGGATGTGAGGAAAAGCGGTTAGAGGCGATGACGGTTCGCAGGTTAGCCGCAAGGGACTTGGAACAAGTCGTGCAAAATCCTTCACAGTGTGAAGGATTTGGGGGTGGGCATTACTAATAATGTCGAAAGGTCTCTTTATAGGACATTTTGAAATGAAGTCCCAGCACATCTGACTCTTCATATCAGGAAGTGGACGTCGGGCCAGTGAGCCCGAGTTCAACTACACAGGATGTGAGTAATCACACCAAAAAAATAAAAACAACACAAAAGGGGAAAAACAAAATGAACTTTAAAAAATTATTCGTAGCTGCAGCGGCAGCATTATCATTAGCAGCATGTGGAGCTGCACAATCATCAAACTCATCTAACTCAGCTTCATCAGAAGCTACAACAGAAACAAAACATGTTAAATTAGGGGTTAATGCTGGTAACCACGAAGTTTGGGATGACGTAATTGCTCGCTTGAAAGAAAATGAAGGCATTGAAGTTGAATTAGTAGAATTCACTGACTACGTACAACCTAACCAAGCGTTAGAAAACGGCGATATTGACTTGAACTCTTTCCAAACAATTATTTACTTAGAAAACTTCAACAAAGAACAAGGAACGCACATCAAACCAATCGGCTACACTGTCATTGCTCCAATGGGTGTTTACTCTAAGAAAATTAAAGATGTAAGTGAATTAAAAGATGGCGATACAATTGCTATTCCTGAGGATACTTCAAACAACTCACGCGCATTACGTTTACTACACGCTGCTGGAGTTATTAAATTAAAAGATCCTAACAACACTTTAGCAACAAAAGATGACATCGTTGAAAATCCTAAAAACATCCAAATCAAAGAATTACCTGCTGGACAAACAGCTCGTGCTTTAGATGATGTTGCTGCTTCATTAATCAACAACGGTTTCGCTGTTGAAGCTGGATTCCAACCAACGAAAGATGCAATCTTTATCGAACAAATTACTGATTCTTCACAACCTTACTACAACGTAATCGCTGTTAAAGAAGGTAACGAAAACAACGAAGTTTACAAAAAAATCGTAGAATACTACCAAACACCAGAAACAGCTAAAAAAATCGAAGAAGTTACAAAAGGTGCTAGCGTACCAGTTTGGGAAAAAGCTACTTTGGAAAACTAGGATGTGAGACATCGCGTTCAGAAATGGAACGTTGGACTGAAACACCGGAAGGAACGTGAAACGTTCTGCGGATGTTTCAGGAAACGCACGCCATTTCTGCGATGGCGAGCTCAACTAAAATAGGATGTGAGAAAAAGCGTTAAGCCAGTATTCACAGTGTGAATATTGGGTGACGGTTCGAAATTTCGAGCCCAACTACCAAGTTGTAAAAAAGAAAAACGTAACACATATATGGTACATTTCGAAAAAACAAAACCTTAAGAGGCGTGCTTAGCATGCCTCTTTATTCAATGAAAGAAGGTAAAACGATGAGCGAAATTAAACAAAAAGCACAAGCGTTAAACGAATATCTTGTCGCAACAAGAAGACATTTTCATGAGAACCCAGAATCAAGCTTAAAAGAGTACGATACTGCTGCCTATATTCAAAAAGAATTAACCTCATTCGGAATCCCTTTTGAAAAGGTGGCCGAAACCGGAACGTTGGCCATTATTAAAGGGGGCAAAGGAGAAGGAAAGACGGTATTACTTCGCGCGGACATTGATGCATTAGAACTTCCAGATTGCACTGGTAAACCTTATGCGTCTAAACGTCCAGGATTAAATCATGCGTGTGGACATGATGCGCATACGACAATGGGGCTGGGAACGGCTAGAGTCTTGAATGAATTGAAAGACAGTTTTGCAGGAACCGTCTTAATCGCATTTCAGCCTGCAGAAGAAATTGGTGCGGGAGCAAAACAATTTGTTGCTTCTGGAAAAATCGACAACATCGATGAATCATTTGCGATTCACGTAAATTCAGGACTACCTGTTGGATCGTTTGCGGTTGAAGGTGGACCAGTGAATGCTTCATGCGATATTTTTAAAATTAAAATCACAGGAAAGAGCTCTCACGTAGGGCGCCCTCATTTAGGACATGATGCTCTTGTAACGGCTAGTGAAGTGGTCGTTGCGTTGCAAACCATTGTAGCTCGTGAAGTGAATCCAATCGACCGTGCTGTTGTCGGAATAGGTAAATTAAATGCAGGAACTCGTTATAATATCGTTGCCAACGACGCTGAAATCGAAGGAACGATTCGTGCATTTAGCCATGAAACACGTGCGCACTTAAAAGAAGCTGTTACACGTATTGCTAAAGGGATTGCTGAACTCAACCGTTGTGAATTTGAAATTGATTGGTACGATGCGGCAGCTCCAGTCATCAACACTCCAGAATTAGCCGAAGAATTCCAAAAAGTAGTTGAAACAGTAGAAGGAATCGACAACCTTATTACAAACTATGAATTGTCAATGGGTGCCGATGACTTTGCGGATTACTTAGTGAATAAGCCAGGGGTTTATGGTTTGTTAGGAAGCCAATCTGGCGAAGAGACAGCTTATGGTCATCACCATGAAAAATTCGACATTGATGAGCGTGTATTAGCACTTGGTGTTGAAATTGAAGTGAAGTATTTCTTAAGCAGACTTGCTTAATAGCTGAGAGAAAAGGGTCGAAAAGTATTTCGGCCTCTTTTTCATTTAAAACTTTAAAAAAGGATAATATTTCATGGAAGGTCATAGGCAAGAAAGAAGCTATATGCTATAATTCTTTTGTATCTGAAAATAGAACAGTTGTTTTTCAGAAAGAGATTTTAAAAAGGTGTCGGGAGAGAGTTATGAAACCATTATTAGAACAATTAGAACTAAATACGAAGCAAGATAAAGTCGTTTACCGACACGACTTAATGCCGGAAGAAGAATTGACAGCTAGTCTTGTCTGGGAGTACTCAGATAAGTTAGCCGCATACTTACATGAAACGTATAAAGAAAATAAATCTCCAATCGTAGTCTATGGTCATAAGCATCCGTTTATGTTGGTGTACTTCTTGGCTTGTGTAAAATCAGGTCATGCCTATTGCCCAGTGGATGTAAATACACCGATTGACCGTGTTGAAGATATTATCGCAACCGTTAAGAGCCCAATAGTTCTCGTGAGTGAAGAAATTTCACTAGAAGCACCAACTCTGACGGTTCCAAAAGCGAAAGAAGTGATTGCTTCTACGACGAAACGTATTTCAAAAGAGCATTATGTTCAAGGAGAAGATATTTTCTATATTATCTTTACGTCTGGGAGTACAGGAAAGCCAAAGGGAGTTTCTATTACTTACAACAACTTGAACCATTTCTTGGATTGGTACACAGGGTATTACAAAGAGAAAGGGCCACAAGTCTTCCTTGGGCATCCGCCATTCTCGTTTGATTTATCAGTGATGTCACTTTGGCCAGCGCTCTATCTGCATGCGCCGCTTATTCAAATTGATAAAGAGCATTTGCAAGATTTCAAAGTGTTATTTAAAACATTAGAAGACTCAAAAGCGACGGTATGGATTTCAACACCGTCATTTGCGGAAATGTGCTTAGCAGATCCAAGTTTCAACCAAGAATTGCTTCCGGAATTAGAGCAGTTCGTCTTTTGCGGTGAGAAGTTATTCAGTACAACCGTTGAAAAACTAATGGAGCGATTCCCACGCGCGAAAGTGGTGAACACGTATGGTCCAACGGAATCGACCGTTATGGTAACATGGATGCCGTTAACAAAAGAATTGTTAGAGAAATATCCAGATAATCTACCTGTGGGTGTGATTAAGCCTGGGACAACGGTGTTCATTGACGGACCAGAAAGTGGCGAAATTATTATTTACGGAAATACAGTAGCAAAAGGCTATTATGAAAATCCTGAAATGAATGCGAAACATTTCTTTGAAGTGGATGGTGAACGTGCATACCGTACTGGGGACGTGGGACATTTTGACGGAGATTTGTTATTCTGTGAAGGACGAATCGATTTCCAAATTAAATTACATGGCCACCGTATCGAGTTGGAAGATATCGACAATAACTTGTTGAAGAATCCGAAAATTCGTCAGGCTGCAACGGTCCCTTCGATGGCAGATGGGAAAGTAAAATCCATTACTTCGTTTGTCGTGTATAACGAACCAATTGAAAAACGTTTTGAGACCGTCAAACTCGTGAAAAAAGAATTGGCGCAACATGTGCCGGAATATATGATTCCAAAGAAAATCGTCTTCTTAGACGAAATGCCGTTGAACAATAACGGTAAAATTGATAAAAAACAATTAAAGGAGCTTGTGTAGTCGATGCATTATTTTGAAGGTCTCTCTTTCTTCATGACGCTAGGACTCGTATTAATCGTAGCGTTCATACTAAATGTCTTTCAAAAATCTACGTATTATCTATCATTACTATTCTCATTAGTGATGGTCTATTTTGTGTTTATCAAAACGCCGGACCAACTTTTTGCACTGTTGGGATTTGTAGTGTTAGGGTACATTTTGATGCAGGTGACCTCTAAGCTGAAAGACCGCAAGAGGACAATGCCCATCATGGTATTGCTAGCGGGATTGCCGTTAATTGTGGTGAAACTATTACCTGTATTTAAAGTGAATGGATTTGGCTTTTTAGGGATTTCTTATATGACTTTCAAATTAGTCCAAATCATTATCGAGATGTATGACGGCTTGATTGAAAAACCAATGTCTGTTCTCGACTATACGCATTTCTTGTTATTCTTCCCGGCGCTTAGTTCTGGACCGATTGACCGTAGTCGACGTTTTCTGGACGATTGGCACAAACAAAGAAGTCGAGCGGAGTATTTAGAACTAGCAGGTACTGGTATTTTTAGGTTAGTTTTAGGTTTATTCTATAAATTGATTTTATCCGGAATGGTCTTTCAACATATGAATGGGCTGGTGGGTAAAGACGTGACCTATCCCATCAAGTATATGTATTTATACACCGCGTATTTATTCTTTGATTTTGCTGGATATAGTTTAATGGCGGTAGGGGCAAGTAATATTCTAGGTGTTGAAACGCCAATGAACTTTAATTTCCCGTTTATCAGTATCGACATTAAAGACTTTTGGAACAGATGGCATATTACACTATCGACATGGCTGCGAGACTTTGTATTTTCGCGTATTGTAATGCGATTTATGCGTAAGAAAGTGTTCAAGAAGAGACTGACGACGGCGATGGTTGCCTATATGATCAATATGACCTTCATGGGATTTTGGCATGGGGTTACACCAGAGTACATTATCTACGGTGTGTATCACGGGGTGCTGATGGCGTCGTTTGAATGGTATCAAAAGAAATCAAAATTCTATAAGAAAAATAAGAATAAGACATGGTATAAAATCACAAGTTGGTTCATCACGATGCATTTAGTGATGTTTGGATTCTTGATTTTTTCAGGAAAACCATTATCATGGATAAGTAAATTAATTTCAATGCAATAGGAGGAATTTCCGTGGAAGAAAGAATTTTAGAAATTTTAGAAGAAATTTGCGAAGATGAAGTAGTCTACGAAGATAAAGATATCAACTTAAAAGAAGAAGGGTTAATGGATTCGTTAGCTTTCGTTGAACTACTGGTTCGCTTAGAAGAGTTCGGTATCGAAGTGGCTCCAACAGAAGTTACGTACGAAGAAATCGATACTCCAAATAAAATTATTAAATACGTATCAGAACGTGTGGGTTAATTTGAAATCGTAAAAGGCGCTTCCTGCGATAGGAGGCGCCTTTTTGCGTATTTAGAATTTAATATTTAATAGTTCATTGACTTCGGTATACGCGGATTGAATTCGCTCAAGCGTTTCTTTGTCTACGGTATGTTCTAGAGGGCCGCCTGGCATATAGTTTTCTGCGAGAAAGACTTGATAGTCGTAAGCAGGACCTTCCATGAAGCTGCGGTCAATTTCGGTTCGTGAAACCCATGTTGGGTGAGCTTTAACGCTTGTGAGTGTCGTCTTCCCATTTTCTTTTTCGATGGTAATATCCATAATCACGCCGCGCTCGGTCCAGATATTTTCCAAAGTTTCGACACGTTGATTCGAAAGAAGATTTCCCATCGAGTAGATGATAAATTTCTTTTCACCATCTTTTGTAATCGTTTCGGTCGGTTCAATCACGTGTGGGTGCCCACCGAACACGACATCGGCACCCCATTCGATCATTTGGCGATACGTATCGACTTGTCCTTGTGTTGGATGAAGGTGATATTCTTCTCCCATCTGTGGTAATACAATCGTAAAGTCTGCAATTTCTTCAGCGCGTTGGATGAGCTGTTTCACCTTTTGCATATTTAAATCGTATAAGTGGTTATGATATTCTTCGTCGGTGAGAGTAGCTTCGATACCGTTAAATCCATATGCAAAACCAAGGATAGCCACTTTGATGCCGTTCACTTCTTTGACGAGAATTCCTTCAGACGGATCTACTTTCACTCCGAAAATATCCAGTCCGTTATTACGGAAAGCATTGGCTGTGTATTTCAATCCTTCGACGCCTGTATCGAGAATATGATTATGTGCTAAGTCGAGGACATCGTATCCGGCGTCTTTAATGCTTTGAATGACTTCTTCGGGTGCGTTAAAAAGTGGATATCCAGCAAGAGGTTCGTTTGGATTAATGGTCCCTTCGAAATCCCCAATCGCTAAGTCTGCGCTAGACACGAGTGGAGTAATTTGTTCGTAGTCATTCTTGAAATCATAGGATGTTCCATCGAATGCGCTGCCATACACAATATCGTGATAGAGCATATCCCCACTTGCGGTGATGCGAGCAACTTGCTTCTTCGTTGGTGGAGACTGAGGGTTATTCGGCGTAGCGGCAGCCTCTTGATTTTGTTCAGCTGATGCCTTCGATGTTTGAACAGTCTCTATGCTTTCCTGCGCCAAGGGACGCGTAAGGAATCCTGCTGTAACCGTAAATACAGATAAGATACAAATTCCGTAAAATTCCATTCGTTTGATTTTGTCATTCTGTGAACTCCCTCTCATAAACACCCCTCCAATACCTATTGTAACAGTATTATACATCGAATTAATTCCTATTTAAATAGGAATTTTAGAACATATAAAAATAAATAATTTAATCACAATACCCTCTAGAATTACTTAGGTGATAGCTATATAATTTAGTTGGAAGCAGTAGTAATAGGTTTTATTATAGAAAATTATGAAAGGAAGGGGTGGTCATTCCATGAAGAGAGTCTACAATTATAATTGCAGGGGTAGCGATTGTTGGTTTTGCTCTTTATAAATTATATCGAAAAAAGATAGCGCAACCAAAACGTACTAATCCTTAAGAAACGGTAACAAAACTACAAAAGGTGGAAAAAATGGATAAATTAGGGTATAATAAAAACGTTAAAAATAAATGCTGTAAGCATCAAGGAGGAACAAAAACATGAGTCGTTTAGTAAGCATGACTGAAATGTTACAAAAAGCTAAAGAAGGTAAATACGCTGTTGGTCAATTCAACATCAACAACTTAGAATGGACACAAGCAGTATTAACAGCAGCTCAAGAAGCTAACTCACCAATTATCTTAGGTGTATCTGAAGGCGCTGGTAAATACATGGGTGGACCAAAAGTTGTTTCAGCTATGGTAAATGCGTTATTAGATTCAATGGACATCACTGTTCCAGTAGCATTACACTTAGACCACGGTTCTTCAGTAGAAGTATGTAAACAATACATCGACGCTGGATTCAGCTCAGTAATGTTTGACCACTCTCACTTCCCAATCGATGAAAACATCGAATTAACTAAAGAAGTTGTAGAATATGCACATCCAAAAGGAGTTTCAGTTGAAGCTGAAGTAGGTACTGTAGGTGGTACTGAAGATGGCGTAACTGGAGGAATCAACTACGCTGACTTAAACGAATGTGTACGTATGGTAAAAGAAGCTAAAATTGATGCATTAGCAGCAGCTTTAGGTTCAGTTCACGGAACTTACTCAGGTGAACCAGTTTTAGGTTTCGATGAAATGTTAGCAATCTCAGAAGCTACAGGTGCTCCATTAGTATTACACGGTGGATCAGGTATTCCAGAATACCAAATCAAAAAAGCAATCGAACGTGGACATGCTAAAATCAACGTTAACACTGAATTACAACAACAATGGACAGCAGCAGTTCGTGCTAAATTAAATGCAGACGCTGGTGTTTATGACCCACGTAAAATTATCAAACCTGGTTTCGATGCTATTGTTAAAGTAACAAAAGAAACAATGGACATCTTCGGTTCAACAGGAAAAGCTTAATCATCACTATTTTGAGGCAGGCGATTTCGTCTGCCTCTTTTTAATTAGACCAATAAATATCCACCGGCTAAGTCGGTGGATATTTATTTGAGCAAAATAATACTATAAAAGAGCAAAATTATCATATGTGATAATTATCAT
>CAUTST010000001.1:0-95828 GCA_963540995.1 uncultured Streptococcus sp. | reverse complement strand
GAAAATTCTTCCTCTCTTCTTAAGAAATCAGGGACAAGATCTACTTTGGAATACCCTAATTCCAACACTCTATCAGAAAGCGTCTGTAAGACTGCATCTCTATTAGATTCTTTCCCGAATATCACATGATTTGTTTCAATGAGTTCCATGACTTTCTCCTTCCAAATACTCCGTTAGTACTTCAATTTTTTGTTCTTTAATTATTTTATTGCCTCGCTCTTTATCCCGTGTAAAATTATAGATTTTTCTAAACAATATATTCTGAGATGGTTCGTTTTTGGCAAACACTATCAAGAAGACTAATCGAACGATATCTCCTTCCCAAAGAATTCCTTCGTCTTTTATTCCAACAATGATTTTAGTCTCTTCTAACGAGTCAAGAATCGTATGAGGGATTGAAACGGCATTGCCTATAGCTGTCGACGTTATCTTCTCTCGTTCTAATATTTGTTGAAGAATTCGTCCTTGCTCCTCTTGAGGAACGTTTAATTGTCCTAGCAACTCCGCTAACACATCTTCTCTAGAAGTTGATACTAACTGATGGACAGCCTTAGGAAGTAACCGAACTCCTTCTATAGAAGACTGGCGAACATCTCTCAGTTTCTCTGCAATAACATCCAGCGCATTTTCTGATAATGGATCTAAAATTTGAATACATTCTTTATTCTTAAGAATTGCATTCTTGGTGAGATTAATGATGACTTCATATTCATCTAATTCTCTTTCTTCCATTTCCCATTCCGTTAAGACTTCAACAATCTCTAAATCTGCTTCAATTGTTCGAACTCTTTCTCTAAATAGGAATCCTGTACTTAAGCTATTGGAAATAATAACGCCTTTAATATTTTCTCCATTCAAATCTTTCTTTTTATTTAAAGTAGCCAAGTATAAAGCGATAAAGCCAACATCATTTTTGTTGAGCTGAATATCGAAGGCCAATTCAATCTGATACGCTAGTAAACCTGACACTTGATATTCCAGTGCATAGTCTTTTTTTATCGTATCTAATAAATTGTTTTTAATATTAATCGCAAACAGTTTTTGTTTTACAAGAGATATCAAATGCTTATTTAACCTTTGAAAATAAGCTTCTTCATCTTTCTTCTCATTTGTATTAGAAAATAAAAGATACGTCAGTGATGTCTCAACGACTTGAGCTAATACGTTCTTGGTCTTCGTAGAATTTAAATCATTCAGTATCCTTACGATTTCTGTAATATCCTCAAAATCTTCAAGGTGTAATTGGATACTCTCTACCTGCCTACCATACTGTTGACAAACAATTACAAATGCGCTCCACTCGATAATCTTCCGATCAAATACGGTGTATCCTTCTTCCAGTATTTTCTCGCAATCAATGTTCGTTTCATTATTTTTTATAAATTCCTTTTTTAACTGAAAGATATCTTTCAACCCTTCTTCATGGTTCAATTTCATAGATAATAATTGGCCCACAAAAAATATCGTACGTTCTAATAAATTACCTTTCAGTACAATATTCGCAGAATCAATTCCAACTCTCGCTCCACTATTCTGTTCTAGACTGTTGATTGATTGAAGAACTCTGTGTAACACCGATTCAGAAATATAAAACTTAGCAAGAACTTCTTGAATACTGACTCTTTCATTGAATAGCAGCTTTTCAAGCAAATAGTGAATAACATTACTAGAGAACGTACTCTTTATATTTAAAGGGCTTACATTTTCAGTTAAATGAAAACTATTCCCTACAAGCTGATATCCTAAACCAGGAGTTGAAACAATTTCTACTTCTTGAGCTTTTAAGTCCTGATTCACTGCTTTTATATATCTATAAACGGTTCTTTCAGAAATCCCTAACAAATTAGCAATTTCATTTGCAGTGATATACTTGTTAGAATTTTTTTGTAGTATTTGTAATACCGATAATTTCTCGTTTAAACTCAAATCTATCTCCCCCATTCTTATTTTAAACAATTTATTGACGGTTTTATTATCATTTTTTGTCAGTACCTACTGCCAAATGCAGCTCCCATAGATACTTATATATGTATATGCAAAAAGAGTCCTAGATTCCCTAGAACTCTTCCTTAAATTTATATATCCCTATGCAACTAACCTTAGCATTTTCTTTTATTATATCTGGATAAATTCGTGTTATCAATAGGACTTTTATTGATCAACCAATTATATGATTGCTCCGATTTTTTATTATTCTCCATTGTCCATTTCACGAACTCCAATAATTTCCTCGAACCTGCTTAAAGTGAACTCTGCATTAGTACTATCTATAAAAATATTTTTAAATTCTCTTTTTAATTGCTCATATCTTTCTTCTACAGTTGCAATATCAAATTTGTCTTTTTCGTCGAAAAACCTATTCAAATAAAACGTTTTTTCTATGTCCCCTTTTTTTAAAAAATATCTACATTTTACTTTGTATTCCGCATTTTTATATATTTCATCACCATTTAAACCTCTTGAGATAAGCGTCAGATTACCCAAACTGCGAATATAACGAACATCCACTTTATTTTTATCAGCCTGTGGTAGAATATGCTCCGTTTCCCATTCATATACAACTTTGTTTTCACTTTTCCTCTTTATTTCCGCTAGATCTATCTTTGTTTCTCCATAATATTTTTCAATACTTATCAAAATAAATCGTGCAAATCGGCTATGTGTGTTAAAATTAGATACTTTTTTTACCAATTTTTCTCCTTTATTCTTTTTATCTGAGACTCCTATTCTAAAAACATATCTTCTCATTCTTTCCTTAAAACTATCATAGGTTTCGGGGAATTTTGATTTTTTCCTATACTCAAATTTTTCAAAATCGCGAACTACAAATTCACCGTACACTTGTACCATTTTTTCTTTATATTCTTCTTTGTTATATTCTTTCATTTTATACCTCTTAATCATTAAAAATATATTTTAGGAAATAAATTTTAAAGTTAATCTCTATCCATCAATGAATTGCTATTAATCGTCCAATCTAGCCTCAGCTTCGATAATGATATCCTCTTCAATATCATCATTACTTTCTAAATTATTCTCGAAGAACCATTTATAAGCTCTATTTGCAATTATTTTTGTTTCAAGGAAATCAAAACCTCCGCCAATAACAGCACCCACTCCAGGAACCAACTTACCTAAATTAACAGCGCCTTTAGTTCCAAATTTAGTTAACAATCGAAATCCAACTCTTTTATTAATTGCCTGAAGCACTTTACCAGGGATTTTATCAATCATATTTCTAAAAACTTTTACACCAATATTGATTCCAACTTTTTTCACTATTTGATTTACTGCAACACCTGCTAAGCATGCATAAACAAAAGTCTGAGTTTGATCGCTATTAAGATCATAACCTGCCATATATGCAGTACAAGCAATCATTCGCATCTGAACGTACAACACATTAGCGATATTTGCTGGTAGAGCTACTGGTAATGTAATAATCCCACCCAGTCCAGCAACCGCCCCTGAAGTTGTGCATTTAATGACTTGATGTTGCATCATGCTCTTACATGCTTCTTCTTTTGTTTTATGTTTTTTTAGATAATCTTCAGCAAATGTTTTCACTGGCGGACTCACCCTTGGAATTCCGTCAAGGACCTTTTTGTAAGCTTCATCCAAAAATCTCATTATATCTTGTTCTGATACTAGTTCTTTTACAACCATAATAATTTATCTCCTTTAATTACTCTTTTCTTGATTTAACTACTCTCTATGAATCAATCTTTTTGTTCGGACTCTTTTTCATTTTTTCGGTATACCCCAAATTTCTTTAAAAAAGTCCTCAACTGAAGCAAAGTTCATTTTCTCTTTTTTATATTTTTTTATATTATTACAATGAAATTTTCGGTTTTGACTATTATTCTTTGTTAAGATTTTAACATTGCTTTTTTCGTCAATCTTTAATAATTTCCGATACTTCTCAAAAAATTTATCTTTAAAACTCGCATTTGTTTTTGTCAGGAAAAGATACATCTCTCTTCTTGAAAAAATAGCTTTTTTAAGAGTATAAGTTAAAATACACAATAGCCAAATCTGACTAGGTAATATTTTTTTCAACTCTATATACTTTGTTATGTCTTTTGATAACTTAATCCCATCATACCACTCAATTTCGCTATTAGTTGCATAAGGGAAAAACTCCCATAATGCATATGGTGTATCTTCTTTTTTCGAATTTATTTGATGGAAGAATTCTTTTTTTATTTCATGAGGAGTATGATTTGTTTCTGTTTCTATAAAAAAGAAACCATTTGGAACAAAATAATATTCATCCTTTGAACGTACATCCTTTTCACTATATAATGTGGGTCTCCTACTATCAAAAGGTTTTTCATACACTTTTGTAAGTTCATAACTATCATGTTTTAAATCCTTCAATCTAGGATTGATTCCTAAAATTATTACTCTAGGATTCTCAAAATTACCATCAAAAGCATGCTCAAAGTCACTAAAAACTTGTCTGAAAAATGGCTTAGCTAGACTTTCTTTAATTTCAGCATTAAATTCCTCTTCTCCACCAAAGCGACTATATATTATATTTAATTCTTTATTGAAAGATTCTCTTATTCTATTACTAAAAATATTGTCTTTAAAATTATTTATCTCTTTCTCTATTAACGGTTCCAATATGGTTCGGTCAGAATCTGCGATACTTCTATATTGCTCTTGTTTTTCTAATGCATTTTCCCATGGATTATTTTTTTCTATTTCTTCTTTCAAACCATTTAACGATTCTTCATCTTTGCATTTAATTATTCTATTGAATATATCTAAATACTTTTCATAATATTTTTTTGCATCTGTATAGTCTTGATTATCAATAGGTAATAAATCTTTATACTTTTCTTTCAAGTTTCCTATCTCATTACTCATATTCCATTCTCCTTTTTACTGTATTCCTACAAATTTCCTCCTAATTCATAGTATAACTTATAACCGCTTTCATTCATATATCTAATTATGTTTTATTTGTATATGAACTCTCTTTTCAAGCAACAAAAAACCGAGGCTCTCACCCCGGTTTCTTCTGTTTGTTGTATTCAGTTTTCTATATGGACTTACTCCATCCCATTATAAATCTCATCCGCAATCTCTTCCCCAATTTGCACTTGCTGCTCGATTGTCAAGGCATGTCCTGTGTCCTCCAGCGTTGTAAGGCGTGCGTCTTTGAGGCGCTTCATTGCTTTTTGCGAGGCCGTGATTGGCACGATGTAGTCGTCTTTGCCGTGATAAATATGCACAGGGATGGTTAGCTTATCCAGGTTCGCGTAGGCGTCCATGTCGTAAATATCCGTGATGTATTTCTTCCCAATTTTCGTGCCGAGTAAGTTAAAGGTCTCGGGTACTTCATCCAGTTTCGGGAAGCTACTTCTGATATCATCCGGCAGTGA
The DNA here is from genome assembly GCA_963540995.1 of uncultured Streptococcus sp. Classification (GTDB taxonomy): domain Bacteria; phylum Bacillota; class Bacilli; order Lactobacillales; family Aerococcaceae; genus Granulicatella. The sequence continues at coordinate 90,435 of CAUTST010000001.1, read as the reverse complement.
AAATGCAGGATAGAACAAGAAGAGGCCTGCGATATTGGTGACTTCTTCTGCTGTCAGTGCTGTGACGAGCCCGCCTTGGCTACTTCCCATGAGATAAATTTTCTGCGGATCGACGTATTCCATCCCGCTTGCGATACGAATGGCATCCTTCAAGTTTTGCACTTCGGTGAGAACAGACATCTCCGTCGTCAATCCTCCACTCATCGGAGCCGACGAAGACGACCCTCCTGCAAATTCGAAGCTGAAGACGGCAATACCGGCCTTCGCCAATGTCTTCTGTACTTCTTCTTCATGTTCGACGTTAGCGCCGAGTCCGTGGCTGAAAATCACGAGTGGCACGCGTCCTTCTACGTCTGGTACAAAGGCACGCGCATAGAGGTTCTTGCCATTACTTTCGAAGTCATATTCTTTTACGGTATACGTGCCATCTGTCTTCACTTCGACACGAGGTGCTTGTGTGGTCTGTGGCGTCTGCGCAGTCGCACTCGTCGTGTTCGTGTTCGAAGTCGTCGTTCCACACGCTGCTAAGAGGAGCGCCACGCTAAATCCCATCAATCCTTTTTTCATTCCATTCCAACTTTCATTTTTGGTGAGGGACTTGGCCCTTTTAAGTAGTCTACCCGCTAAGCGTGGGAACCTCAACTTTTTTGCATAAAAAAAACGACTGCACGAATTCCCTGCAGTCGTTTCGGTTTACACTAAAAATTCTAATAATTCCGCGTAGCTTCTCACTTCCACGGTTGGCTTGATGGCGGTTCTGTTGGCTTTTGCCGCTAGATTCATCCAAATCGTGTCGATACCAGCGTTGATACCCCCTAGGATATCGGCTGTCAGCGAGTCGCCGATGATCACGGCTTTGTCCTTATCGTAGTCTGGAATCGAACCAGCCACTCGTTCAAAGAAGGCTTCACTTGGCTTTTGCGCCCCAACTTCTTCCGAGATAAACACTTGATTAAAGTATTTCGCAATCGGTGAATTGGATAAGCGCCCTTTTTGAATCGTCGTGATGCCATTTGTGACAGCGTATAGGTCGTATCCAGCCTCTCGTAATGCCTGAAGCAACTCTTCTGCCCCTTCATATGTTTGGCCTTGCGTTCCGAGGAGGGCTTCGTAATCTGTGGCGAGTTCCTTTCCGTCTTTTTCAAAACCGAAGTGGTCGAATAATTTGGCAAAGCGCGTTTCGACGAGTTCCTCACGCGTGATTTCATCCTTTTCCAACGAACGCCACATGGCACGATTCATCGGCACATAGACGTCGATATACGCCTCGACATCGTCCACGCCTTGCTTCTCCAAGAGCTTTGTCAGCGCGTAATGCTCCGCCGAAGGAAAGTCCCAGAGCGTTGAATCCAAGTCGAATAGTAGTGTTTTATAGATCATGTTCCTAACCTCTTTACATTGTTACCTTATTTTTTGTTCAAATTGATATTCCATTTGCAATGATTTTAGAAAGCCTTCTAGACCTTTTACAAGGGTGCGATTTGTCTCGAGTGGTTTCTTTTTCCAAAGAGCAACCTCTTCCTTTGCCCGTTCCACTAAAGCATTGAATTCCTTCTTGAAAGAGCGACGTCTCCAGAAAAAGACAGCTCCTAGAACGATAAAAGGAACAATCCACGTCCAGAAATAGTGACTTGTGACGGTTACTAAGTATTCGAACATGTTCCAAACACCCATTTCAACAATAACTTCAAATGCACCCCATATAATCGTAATGGCGTATGTATTTTGTAAATAGACACCTGCGAAACAAAGAGCGAATAGTGGCAATAGGATACGTGCTATTTGATGATCTTTCGGTAAAGGCGCCGCATCTCCTCTTTCTGAAATTACCTTTTCCAATAATTCTCGGAGTCGATTAGCTGTTTCTTGTGTGACTTTCTTCTTCATTCTTACTCCCTTTTATTTTATAATCCTTTTATTTTATAACCCGTAAGTTTTGTATTTTTTAACGAGCAGCTGAGCGCGTTTGACGTAGTCGTTCTCGTTTCCATGAAGTGCCTCCAGCGCTTCTTCGGCAATCGGTAAGAGCGCGCGGATGTCTTTTTGGATGAAGAGCTGGTTACGTGTATATAACGCCTTTGCAAAAAACAGCCCGAACATCCACACGAGTACGAGCGGGAAGAACACGAGCATTTCTTCGTTACTGAGGGTAATCATAAAGTTCTCTGACTTTCCACCATTTAGATAGAACACGAATGCCACGAGTCCAATCGTCAAGAGCACGAGGATACCCACGAGGACGTTAAAATACTTCATGAGGTGCTGCACTCCCGGACTTTCATACGGCAGCTCGATATCAAGGCCACTCTCTCCGACTAGGCGCTCGGTCAATGCGCGAAACTCTTGCGCTTCATTTTTTCGATATTGAATTCGTTGTAGATCCATGGTTTTCTCTCCTTAAATATCCTCATTAGATTCAAGTTTATTTTTCCGGTATTCCTCTATTAATTGTTCGGCTTGATTGATTTCACTTTCCATACTTTTACGCCTTTGATCCCGTAAGGCAGAAATTGCCGCCTCTGCAATGTCGATGAGTGTCCGTAATTCCAATCGAAATTGTTTTTGCTCATCCCTGTACAATATCACTGCAGGAATAATGAAGATTAGTCCGTAAACTAAGGTGAGACTCCCCCCTACATACAAAAGCATCACCATAAATGAAATTAATGCTTCAATAGAAAAATGGGGTCCTCGACCCAAAAGCCACCACCAAAGACTTAATAATGCCACGAAGACTGCTAACGCTCGTAGAATCCAAAGCATGATTTTTAATGTAATTGACGGTTTTGCTTCCTCTGGAAATTCCAAGTCAACTCCACTTTCAGCTACCAATTTTTTCACGATTTCGCGGAATTCTCGAATCTCCTTAATTTTGATCCTCTGTTTCCCTGAAAGTAAAAAACGGTCCATGTCCTTCACTCCTTAGAACCGATAATTGCGTTGTAAGTCGTCGACGAAATTTTCTAAATCGATGACTTCTTGTGAAACCACGCCATTGCCTGCTTTATATTGGCGCGCGATTTCGTCTTTTGCGTGTTCAAGTAAGAAGAGCGTTTCTTTTACAAGAGAACGACGCGTCATCCAGATAATGAAGATGAAAAGTGCAATCAATGCCACCCACAGAATCGGCAACCACCAGTACTGTGCCATCCGGTCCATGACTGTTGAGGATTTTCTTGTAAAGAGCATATAGATTGAGCCTAGAATGGTCGCCAGGAAGCCTGTCGTCATAATCGTATAGAGCGTGATGATTCCAAAGAAAAGCATGCAAAAGAGACGAATCTGACGCTTATCTTTTGGCAGGACGCGCGGTTGTTTACTTCTGCGGTTTACAATGCGAATCAGTTCACGCAGCCTTGTCGTTTGAGGCTGCCAAATCGTTTTCTTATAGTTCATAATGTCCTCCTAATAGTACTTATGTGCTTGTTTTAAAAACTTCTGTAACGCTGCTACTTCTTCTGGTACGGCTGTAGTTTGGCTCCACTCTTCTGCTTCACGGTCTGCCAGTGTCAATAGTTCTTTCCATTCTTTAAAAGTTTCTCTGCGGTGCCATAACCATACTGTAATGAAGACGGCAATCGGTAAGGACCAGATAATGACAAATGGCCAAATGAAGGCAAGATACCAAATCGCGACTTCCAAATGCAACGTCACTAGACTAGCGATGAACAATTGTAAATACGTAAAGAATCCAGATATTTGCCAGATGACAATTGTTGCAATTGCGACCGTAATAAGGACGTAGATACGAAGTCCGTACGTGCTTTTTGGAAGCTGTTCTCCTCGTCCACTCATCACTAAGATCGGCTTCAATAGTCTTCTTAATGCGTGAACTCTTGAAGATTCAACGCTTGTTTTGCGCTCCTTCACTTTCTGTTTCTTTTTCATTGTCATTCCTCCTGACGTTCAAAGTTCGTATCTTCTATCCCCAAAGATTCTTTTTAAACCGTCATTTCGTATGATTCCGTTAATTCAACCACACAATCATCTAACTCTTGCGTCAATTCTTCTGAGAGTTGTAACTGGTTTATCTCACGTAGCAATTGTCTTACTAAAATCCAAATCTCTTCTTATAATCCTCAATCAGAAACTCTGCGTCTTCGATATCCTCTTCTAAGTCGTCGCGTCCAGCTGCTTTAAGCGTTGCAATCGCACGTTCCGCAAATGGAATCAGTTCGCCAAGTTTACGTGTCAATACTTTTTTAGACCAGATTCGGTATAGAAGGAAAAAGAATCCCAAAAACAAGTATAAAGAAACAAATGGTAAGAGTAGAAAAATCACATTCCCTTCTCCGGCAATCTTGTTTATCATAAACTCAAGTGGTCTCCATAAAATCCCCGTACGCATCACAAAGAGGGCGACAAATAGGCCCGCAATCAATAACATTGAGGCTTTTTTGTCGACCGGTTCTGGCAGTTCATCATCCATTCCCGCCTCTTTCATTAAGTAGCTTGTCAACTCGCGGAAGTTCACTAACATTTTCTTCGTCGCAGTATCTTTCAATAGTAATTTAAACATGGTCTTCTCCTTCTAGGATTATTCCTTTTTGTGCTAAATTTTCAATACATTCTTTGTAATACGCATCATCGTGCTCTTTGTATAATGGACTCTTCCATTCACACTCCTGAACTTCGGTATACGGCGGACAAATCTTTCCACGATACGAAGCCTCTTTCCAGAGGGGTGTCACATTGTAGCCACGGCGCTCCATTTCATCCATAATCAACGTATGGTACTGATACAGCACATACGGGCTAACCGTAAACACATAGTCCACCGTCGCATGCTTCTTGCCCCAACCATTGCCTCTGAGCGCACAACATTCGCGGTGCTGCCCCAACAGTTGCGGACGCGGCAGCTGTGGTATCAGCGCTTCATGCCATAATCTCATCTTTGTCCCCCTATAAGTCGTATCGCTCGGTATATTCAGCGATAACCACTTCTGCGTCAACCACGTCTTCTAAATTATCATAGTCATATTCTTTTAAAACGGCCACCGCACGTTTGGCAATCGCCATTAATTCTTGTAAATCACGTTTTCTCTGCGGTTGTTTCCATAACTCATCCAGCTCATTTAAAAACGGAAGGTATAGAAACAAAAACGCTAACGGCCAAAACGAAAGAAGTGGAAATTGTGCAATCAGCGGTTGCGTCACACTTTTGAGCCAATCACTAGTAGACATCCATAATAAGAAAATTAATCCTAGGATTGACGGAACCCAAGGCACACTTTCATCCTCTTCAGGCACCACTTCATCAGTCCCCGCCATCTTTACGAGTGTCTTCGTTAATTCCCGAAAACTATTCACTCGCTCTTTTGAAATAAAATTTCTAAACAGTTGATTCATTTCTTCCCTCTAAATAATTACTTTATTCCCATATTATACCATTTCTTGCGCCCCTCGCCTATTCCCTCACGAATTTCCCCCTTATTCAGAAGCTCTCCCTTCCGCTAATGTAGAAATGAATCAACCAATCGGTTATGATAGAGATACAAGAGCTATTCTCACAAAAGTTAAAATTATTGTAATTAAAGGTGCTAATAAGATTATTACAGGAGACCCAATATGAAAAAAACTGATTATTTTTGGTTTAAAGAATGTCCTATATGTGATGGACAAGGAAGATTAATTATTAAAAAAAATATTGACTTTAATAAGTTGTTTTTCTGTTGCGATGAGTGTATGAGTTGCTGGGAAAATGAAAATGACTTAAACCAACAAAGAAATAAATTTATGGAATATTCTATTGAATCAAAGATAGTTAATGCCTCAGAAGCGGATATTATCAATATGCATTGGGAAAAATATAAATTACATAAAATTTCTGATGCAGTTGTCTCATTTTAAACAGAATAGGAAATTAACTATACTACGACGACCTTGGCAACCTGATCCACCGCGAACTGGCAGACGGCGAAGTGCAGAACTATTTCTACGACCTGCATGACCAACTGGTGAAAACCGAAATCTTCAAAAAAGGCGACACGAAAGAAACTTGGGCCTACACCTAATAGGCAGTGTGCAAATTTTGCATATGGATCAAGTCAAGCTGCTGATATTAAAGAAATGAAAATGTCTGGTTGGGATACTCCTGCTTCGTTAGCTAAGAAAATTAATAAATTAAATGGTAAATAAATTATGAAATCAATTTTAAGTTCAATTTTATCTCTAATAGTATCCTCTTCTTCTAATTTACCTTATGTTTCACATTACTCGTATGATTTTCAACATGGCTGGTTAAATATAGTTGTATCAGAATATAATAGTCAAAAAACTTGCGGAGATATAAGGATAAGTAATAATGAGTTACAATATAAGCTTTTTTGTGGGAAAGAAAATGGAAAAGGAATGATCCCTTTAAGTAACATAAAATTCAGATATGAGAAAGATATTTTTTCTGCTCAAAGTATTATAAGTGGAAAAATAATTTTTTCAGTTAAATGTACGCAAGAGCAATACAGATATATAGAAAAGTATCTTAAGAAATAAAACGGCAAAAGACAATTAAATTCTGTACAAATATAGAATTTGTAATAATCTGCAGCAAGTCGTAGCAAGTATGAAAGCTTCAGTCCTGACGTGGGGCGTGTGCGGTACGCACGAACCCGGTTTCCGCTTTTTAGACGGCCTCAAATAAGAAAAAAGTAAAAAAACGGAGAAGAGAAAGTTTAAAAGACCATATGGAAGTGTATTTATGAATAAATTAATTAGCATTTATATTAATAATGGAGTCAGTTTATTTGAACAAGGAGAAAATACTGTAATTATACCTATAGAATTATCTAATGATATTATAGATATTTTAGAAAATTTAAATTTCTTTATTTTAGGAGGAGATTTATATAAAAAAAATAATAATAAATTTGAACATACCTATGATAATTGGTATTACGAAGGAAATATTCAAAGTGATAGTATTATAAAAACTAGAGAATATCTAGATAACTTTAAAAATAATCAAAATTTATATGTATCATTTGTTTTCAAATAAAACTGTCAGCAAGCGTAGGTTGGGTCTCGACCCAAAAACAAGTCGTGCAGTCCTGACGTGGCAATGTGCGGTACGCAAGAACCCGGTTTCCGCTTTTTAGACGGCTCGAAAACCAAACCCACTTCGTTTGGACGGCAGCCTTTTACTGCAAGAAGCCAGCTCGGACGGCAGATATACCTATATCTACACCGATCCCGACAGCTACGAACCTTTGGCACTTGTCCGCACTGGCATGTAGCTACTACCAAAATGGAAGACAATCTTATTCAAAAAAGAAAGAATGGGAATGGTGCATTTTCTTGGAAGTCCTACAAAGATAATGTAACCGAACAACATAGGAAATAGTATCATGACAACATTAGAAGATAAAATCTTTACTTTAAAATAGAATCATTTAATGAAGAAAATGAAAGAAATTCAATTTTTAAATAATTTAATTTCAGATTCGGAAAAAATTATTCCATATCCACTCTCATGTGAAATAATAAATCGTAGTTTTACTCCCTATAGAAATATAGAATTATTAAAAGAAAATTTTAGTTTATCGATAAAAAATGAAATATTAAATTTTTTTGCACCAGAAGAAAATGATATTGCTTATGTATACTTTTATGGAGGAATAAATGATTCGGCTGAAACACCAATAGAATTATTCCCCTTGTTTATTATCCAAATAAAAAATATTAGTAATTGGCTAGAATTAATAAACGAACCTAATTTTTATTGTTTAAAATTATTTAGTCATAAAATAGATAAAGTTATCGATATATCTCTACTCGACAATGAGGAAGATGTGTTATCTATTTCTATTGGAGTGAACGCAAATAAATAAACTATTCCAGCAGAAGCAATCCTTTGCTTTGTATAACTTAAAGGTGGTTACCATGAAAGAATTATTAGAAAAACTTGAAAATAATAGTTTTATTTATAAGGTCAGAATGGATCTTGAATTCGATGTAAAGGACTATCAAGAATTATTAAAAATTTTAAATGAAATAAAGCATTATACTCATAATCATAATCTAATTGAAAAAAGACTAGCATCTCTTTTATATGAAATACCGAAATTAACACATATTTGGTATCTCAATTTAAAAGACGATCCAAATAAAAATGAATCTTCTATTGTTAATCAACTTGAAGAAGCATGGATAGAGTTAGATTCAATAATTGGAGAAGAAATTCTTGGTCAAGGACAATAAATTCCTCTTAACAAACAGTAGTCATAGGTTTGGTCGTGTTCCACCAAATATCCAGAGTATCTGAAATCCATTTTCGGACGATTTTTCCCTATCCTCTTACCTCCTCGGATTCTATAGTAACAACAATAGCGAACAGTAACCGATATGAATTAGAGGGCAATTTAAAACATTCGCGTTGCTCCAGTTTTAAGACCGGAAGGCAAGCACCGCCATGAACTGTCACTCTCACAAACTCCAAGAAGTAACACCCTGCTCATCCCTAGCTCCGCACACATCGAAACGCACTCTCTCCCGTCCTTTCGAAGAAAAAAATAAAACAGGTTGACACTGCACGATTGGAAACGACCCCTCCTCGGATTCTATAGTAACAACAATAGCGAACAGTAACCGATGTGAATTAGAGGGCGCCAGAATTTATTCTGTGCGCCCTCTTTGAAGCTCGGTAGGATTGAGAGCTCGGCTCAATCCGGTACAGCTATTGTCGTTACTATGAAGATATCCGAGGAAACGGGAGTTTCCAATTCTCATTTATCTTAGCAGTATCAACCTGTTGTTTTATTTTTTTATAATTCTCTTCGTCCTTCGATAGCACGGAAGAGAGTCATTTCGTCTGCGTATTCGATGTCGCTGCCGACCGCTAGCCCATGAGCCAGACGCGTTACTTTAATGCCCGCTGGCTTGATGAGACGTGACAAGTACATGGCAGTCGCTTCACCTTCCGCTGTCGCGTTGGTGGCGATGATAACCTCTTGGACTTCCGGATCCTGCAACCTCGTAATCAGCGACGTAATATTAATATCATCCGGCCCCGTCCCTTCCAGCGGAGACAACACCCCGTGAAGCACATGATAGAGCCCTTTATATTCCTTCATCCGCTCCATACTCATCACATCTCGGGCATCTTCCACCACAAGAATCTTCGTACGGTCACGCGTAGTATCCGCACAAATTTCACACGGGTCTTCTTGCGTCACATTTCCACAAACGGAACACATATGCAGGTCACGCTTGCAGCTGATGAGCGAATTCGCAAAATTTAAGACGTCTTCTTCACGCATATCCATGCAGAAGAAGGCAAGTCGTGCAGCCGTCTTCGCACCAATTCCCGGCAGCTTCATAAAGCTATCCATCAATCGTGCAATCGGTTCTGGATAATGCATGCTTCACCCTCCAATCGATTAAAATCCTGGGATGTTTAATCCTTTCGTGAATTGACCCATTGTTTGGTCGTTGGCTTTTTCTGCTTGCGTTAACGCATCATTTGTCGCCATTAACACTAAGTCTTGTAATAATTCTACATCGTCTGGATCTACCGCTTCTGGTTTGATTTCCACGTTTAAGACTTGGCGTTTCCCGTTCACAGTCACTTTTACTAAATCACTTTGAGAAGTTCCTGTGTATTCTGTTTGGTTTAGCTCTTCTTGAGCTTGCGCCATTTGTTTTTGCAATTTTTGCATTTGTTTCATCATGCCTTGCATATTTCCCATTCCACGCATTGTTGTTCCTCCGTCTCTATTCTTCGATTTGCACAATATCCCCGAAGAGTTCAATCGTGTCGTTTACTTTTTGTTCAAATGCTTGTTGTTCTGGTGTGAGTGCTTCCTCCACGGCCGGTTCTTCCGTCACGATGGAAACAGCTTCCTCTTCTTGGTTCTTCTTGCGTTCTTGTAAGAAATCCGCACGAATTTGTGGCCATTGATGTTGTGTCACTGCGACAAACGTCCCACTGTAGCCACCGAGGCGTTCCAGATGTTCTTGGATGACCTCACGGAATCCAGGTCTTGTTTCTGAAATGTCGCATAAGTGGTCGTACGCAAATCCGAGGACGAATCCATTTGGTCCCGCTGCATTCACCGTTGATTGGCTTAACAACGCTTGTTCTTGCGGGTTCAAGCAACTGAGTAAGTCGCCCCACAAATCGCGCACCTTCAATAAGTCTTCGCGAGTTGCTTCCGTCAAGATTTTTTGAATCGCTGTCGTATTTGGCTTAAAGGCCGCGCGCGTTGGTCTTGGTGCCTGCGCTTTTGGTGCTTGTTGTACTTGAGGAGCGCCGCCTTGCAACAACGCGTTCATTTGCTGTTGCATTTCTTTGATTTGTTGTTGCAGCTGTTGCACTTCTTCGCTATTTGGCATCGCCGGTGCACCAGAACTCGTTCTTGGTGTCAAGGTGTAAGGTTGCGCCATTTTAATTGTCAGTACTTCCAGCGAAATCGTTGGTTTTGTCGTGAAGCGCATCTCTTGTTGTGTTTGGTTTAATGCTTCTACAAAGCGGTATAAGAATTCCGGATCCACTTCGTCTTTGAACTGTAGGAATCGCTCGCTGCGACCGATTGCCTCGCCACTTTGTTTCGCGATGAGGAGGTCTCTAGCAAATTCCAACCATTCTTCGACTAAGCGGCTTGCTTCTTTCCCGATTTTGAAGAGCTGTTGTAATTTTTCAAGGGCTTCTTCAGCCTTGTTGTCTTGTAAGTCTTTTACGAAATCAATCATCAAGTCGTCTGTCAGACTTCCCGACACTTGAATCGCTTCGTCTAGCGTCACCTTTCCGTCGCCAAATGAAATCATCTGGTCGAGAAGACTCAAGGCGTCACGCATCCCTCCGTTGGCACATCTTGCCACCACACTTAAGGCATCCGCTTCATATTCGATTCCTTCTTGGCCTAAGATATACGCCAAGCGGTCGATAATTTCTTGCGACGTAATACGTCTAAAGTCAAAGCGTTGCGTACGCGAAATAATCGTCGCTGGAATCTTATGCGGTTCCGTCGTTGCGAGAATGAAGATGACCTTTTGAGGCGGTTCTTCTAATGTTTTTAACAGTGCGTTGAAGGCTCCTGTTGAGAGCATATGCACTTCGTCGATAATATAAATTTTGTATTCGGCTTGCGTTGGTGCGTAACGCGCCTTGTCACGAATATCACGGATTTCTTCCACACCATTGTTGCTGGCAGCATCGATTTCGATGACATCGCCAATCGTTCCGTTCGTGATGCCTTTACAGATATCACATTCATTACACGGTTCGCCGTTTGTTTGATTTGGACAGTTAATGGCCTTTGCAAACACCTTCGCGGCACTCGTTTTCCCTGTCCCACGAGGTCCTGTAAATAAGTAAGCATGACTCGTTTTGTGATTGCTAATCGCGTTCTTCAATGTATGCGTGACCGCACTTTGCCCGACCATATCATCGAACGTTTGAGGACGCCATTTTCGATATAATGCTTGATAAGCCATTTTACTTCCCTGCCTTTTTCAAAATTTTACAGTTCTATTCTAGTATAGATTTGCTAAAAATTCTACTTCCCGATTCGTTTCATCGGTGCTTTCGAATTCTTGATAAAGCGGCTCTCTTTACCTGCTTGGCTGATGAGTGAGAGCTGGTGTTTTGCACGTGTACACGTTGTATACAGCATCATTTGTTCTTTCGTCGTATGGTACGCTTCATCTGTTGCATTCCAAATGATCACTTCGTCGAACTCCATCCCTTTAGCCACTTGAATCGTCGTTAATACGAAGCGGCTGCCAAGAGACTCGCTGCTGTCTTCAAGAAGTGCAATGTCATCTTGGTCGAGCTGTTGGTACAACGCTTTGGCCTCGTCCATCGTACGGCAAAGAATCGCTGTCGTATGGTAGCCTTTTGGACTTTCTTCTAGCAACGTGTTTAAGCGTGCCATTTCTGCGCCTTCTTGTTCTAAATACACGCATACTTCTGCCCCTGAACGTGGGAACACATTTTTATCAAGCGGCCACCCTAGGATGCCGTTCGCAAAACGTGTAATTTGCGCCGTACAACGGTAACTAATCGCTAAGTTGCGGTACGTTAACGAGCGGTTTGCAAAAATCAAGTCCACGAGTTCTGGGTGTCGTTTTTCCAATGTGAAAATCGTTGTAGACGTTGAAAATGATTGGAATGTATCTCCTACGACCGTGAATTTCGCACGGAAATAATAGTTGGATAATGTTCCAAGCCATAAGAGTGACACGTCTTGCACTTCGTCGATGAAGAGGTGGCTGAAGCCTGAGTAGTCACGAACCGGCGTCACGCGTGTTGCGACATATTGCAACAGGCGGATTCCTTCTGCAGTGACTTGCATGCGGCTGCCTTCAATCTTCTTCAATGGAAGTGGTGCGTTGTCGGTCTTAGCGAGTTCTTGGCGACGTGCTTTGGCTTCACTCATCCATTTCACCACAAGAGCAGCAATATCCACGAATGCGAACATTTCCACTTGTTGCGTTACTTCTTGTACTTCCTTCTCGAACACTTTTTGCCCCAGCGTTTGGTAGTACTCCGTCTCGCTCTTTGTCTCCACGTCTTTCATCAACACTTCGATTTGCATCGCGTTCATCGATTCATAGACTGCTTTTGCCTTTTCAGACATAAAGAACTTCGTGAGACGGCGTTTCAACGTACGCTCTAATACAGTTTGCATTTGCGTTAATTGTTGTTGCAGTGGTAGTGCTGTATTCACGCTTTCGACAAGTTTTTGATAGTCTTTCATCGTAAATACGGCTTGCCCTTTAATTCCGATGGCACGGTATGGCAAGTCTTTCGCCGATAAGCCTTCGATATTGCGGTGTACAAGCGCAATCCACTCGCTGTCTGTCAAATACACTTTGCGCGTTGGCACTTGGCTTAGCGTCGTTGTTTTATGCAAATACATTTTGCGATAAAGCTCGATGGTATGTTGCGCTAATGTTTGTTGGTACAACTCACTTCCCGTTAAGCTTGGGATCACGTGTGAGACGTATTTGGCAAACAGTTGGTTACGCGACAACAGAAGCATATCGCTCATACGCTTGTCTTTTGCTTGGTACATCAAGTACGCAATGCGTTGTAGTAAAATCGTTGTCTTCCCACTTCCGGCACATCCATTTACGATGAACCAGTCTTTTGGATTTAAACGAATAATTTCATTTTGTTCTTTTTGAATCGTTGCCGTGATTCCTTCTAGGTGTCCGTCACGGTTTGTTGGTGCGCTTAAGGCATCCATCAATAGTGATTCTTCATTTTCAATGTCATAAACAGATTTTAATTCACCCTTACGGATGACGATATCGCGTTTTAAGAAGGCTTGAGCGTTCTCGTAACCATTTGGTGTTTCGTATTGAAGCTCTCCTAATGTTCCTTCGTAAAATAGGCTTGCGATTGGAGCACGCCAGTCATACACTTGCACATTGTCGTCTTCGTCAAAGAAAGTTGCTGGTCCGATGTACATCTTCTCAACTCTCTCGTCTTTTTCAAATTGAACGTCAATTCTTCCAAAGTATGGAGATTCCAATTGGTTTTCTAATTGTTGGATTCCATACTGAATGGTATCTTGTCTAGCGATATCCAGGTCGCGTTCTTGCAATCGGTTTTTCTCGATCGCCACTTTTTGTTCCATTAAGTCCTGCACGATTTCTAAGTGCTGCACTTCTTCTTGGAAACTCTGATTTTTCATGCGACTATTCTCCCTCCACTGGATACTCTTTTCATAAAAACAGGCTGAACCGTTGGTCCAGCCTGAATCTTCTTCTATGTACATACAGCACATAGCGAACGTTACTTATAGCTGCTTCCTTCCGGACCTGACTCGATTCATAAGTTCGCTATTGCCATACGGCCTAACGGCACGTATTATTATACAAAACTTCTCCTCGAAAAGCAAGCAGATTTTGCTTGAAAAAGAAATAACCCAAACCGCTCCACACGAAGAGTGCGGATGGGGCTATCCCAATTGGTTTTGCGGTTGGATGCAGGGAGTATTCCACACATAGTTTTCTCTTCTGAAAAGCGCACCCTTTCGGGTGTTGATTTCTTCGAATGCTTGCGGATTACTTTTATAATCGCTGTTACAGGGCACCGGTTCGAGCCTCCATGAGTCTCTCACCTTCGAAGCTTCAAACGAGAAGTACAGGACAAGTCCTTACTTCTCGTAATTCACATTCGATGCGATTCCCCGTTACTGCGATTATAAAATCCGCAAGCTTCTCCGAAATCAACGTGAAGAAAGAACATGTCTGCTCCCTACCGCCAACGATGGGGTTTCGTGCTTCTCTATGGTTTGTTTCTTTTTCAAGAGAATCTGCTTTGTTTCCTAAAATCAATACGTGCCGAGGGATGGCAAAAGAGAAACTAAAAAAGATAGTCTCTCCCGAAGGAAAAACTATCTAAATATTCTCTATATGCCTCGGGATTGGGGGATTTATCTTTAATGAAAAAACCACTCTATTCAGAGTGATTTTTGTATTTTAATTTTTTAAAAATAACTATCAAGATAGCTGAAGCCACAGCTATAAAGAAGAATACGGAAAGTACATTCGGATAAACCGGATATAAATCAGGTGCAAAGAAATAAACAACAATTGACAAAAACAAACCTAAAATTGAGCCTAAGAAAATTCCATAAGTTAATTTTGACATATCCTATTCCACCCCTTAAACAATGCTATAAAACCTAAACTACTTACGACGTAATTGCTTCATCAACTTGCTAACGTGGTAAAATCTCATAATTTATTATTTATCTATACACCAATTATACTCTTCAAAATCATCTGTGAATAGTCCTTTTTAGCAATTTATCGGTTGTCCGATTCTTTATGTTTCTTAGCATCCTCTGCTAGGCACATGATTGGGAGAAGGATAAAGATAAATTGGCTTGTGAGTACAGGGATTAATGCTTGGCCTGTAAAAACGTTTAAAACCAGGTGCATGACAAGGGCTAATGCATTAACGACAAGCGCTACAATCATTAGGGTTTTTGTAAGTTGGTTTGTGTCTTGTTTTTTGATGTTGATTTTCATGTGAATCGCTCCTTAACGGTTTTTCCTTGTCTTTATTAAACCACTTTAGGGAGTCGTGCAATAGACACTTTCGTCATCGCTTTGCATTACTAAAGTCATGGTTGGATTGATTTCGAAGGAACTGCTATTATGAAGAAATCCGCAAAGTTCCGTAGAAACCTTATCAAAAAACAGCAAACCAAATTGATTTGCTGTTTGTAAAGGTCAATGTATTTATGCTTTGGATGGTTTCGATAAGAAGAATAGGTAAACTCCAAAGGCTAATTTAATAAAGGCATCAATATAGGCGATGGTCACGAGGGATGTTTGTGGCGAAAGGTATCCAACTGCTGCATTGATTACGCAGGCCAACCCTAGGAAGATCATTGATTTCCCATGGACGAAGTAGTACGGGAAGAAATGAATTCCTGTCGCAAGGAGTGCGCCTAACCAGATAAGTCTCCAGTTTTCCGATTCAAAGAATGGACCTCCTAAGAGTACGAGTAAAATAAATAAGAGAATCACTGCGTATAACGACACTTTTCGTTGGAAAGGTGTTGAAGGGCCGTCCGAAAACTTATGAAGGACTTTTTTATTCAGATTGATGGAAAAGAAGCTCACCATATAGCCGATACTGAAGACCTGCATATTAATGATTTGTTCTCCACCTACAACTGTCGCAAGTGCAATCACGAATGCGACTGCGATGAGCCATAAGCCACACGCCTTTTTGTAGTTGAATTCTAATGTTTCTCCTTTGTTATAACCTAAAAATGACATACGAATTCCTCCAGTTCACTTTGAAACTTTTAACGACATCCTCTATTCTACTCCTGTAAACATCGGATTTCAAACGTCGCACTATTGTCGTTGCTTTAATTTCAAAGTGGCTCCTATTATGAAAAAATCCGCAAAGTTCCGTAGAAATCAAAAAAACACAGCCTCATAAGTGAAGCTGTGCTGGTCGTTAGTGATTAGAATAATGCTGTTAAAGCAGATGCTAGACCGAAGAAGATTCCTGGTGCGTTTGCAGCTGCTAGCGGGATGTCACGGTCTGGTTTGAATAATCCATAGTACACCCATAACGAGCAGTTCAATGCGGCAACGAGTGGTTGAATGAAGTCCCCTTTGTTTCCAGCTAAGTTATTCATAATTTGCGGAATATACGCTACATACATCGCAACGGACATACATGTTGCAATCCATCCTAAGACTTGTGTTTGTTTTTCTGATAATTTCATACTATCTGCTCCTTTCACAAACTATATAAAATAATACATAAAATGAAAGTAATTTTCAAGCGTACCTAACCGTCTACAATTTTAAGTTTTGGTTAAAAACATTAACAAGCACAGCCCCTATTCGGGAAGCTGTGCTTGTTTGGCTTCTTGTTTTCGTTGTTTGTTGCGTTCGCGCAGGCCCTTGAAGAAGGTTTGCAAAAGTTCTTTGCATTCGTCTTCCAAGATGCCTTGCTCGACTTCGACTTGATGGTTGAACCGTTCGTCTTGAAGGAGGTTCATAAAGGTGCCGGCTGTCCCAGCTTTTGGGTCAAAGGCGCCGAATGTGACCTTTTTAAGGCGAGCGAGAATCATCGCTCCGCTACACATGGGGCAAGGTTCCAACGTGACGAAGAGTTCGCAGTCTTCGAGTCGCCATCTTCCAAGGTGTTGGTTTGCTTGGCGAATGGCTTTAATTTCAGCGTGAAGCGTGGCGTCTTGTTCCTTCTCGCGTAAGTTATGGCCACGTCCGATGATTTCACCATTTAAGACGACAACCGCCCCGATTGGCACTTCCGCTTGGTCGTAGGCTTTCTGGGCTTCCTTCAACGCTTCCCTCATAAAGAATTCTTTTTCCTGAAGTTCCATGTTCTTATTGATAGACGCGCTTTGTCACAACTAGACTGTGCGGTCTCTCAAACTCCTTATCTAAGTAATCTTGGTACGTCCCTGGGGAAATAAATCCACGGGCACTTAAAATATCCGTTCCTGCTGTTCCGACAATTGTATCGGCGAGCAGCACACAGTTGGTACTCATGACAAAATACGTCTTGAATTTCGAAGAGGTGAATTTGTACAATTTCGCATCTGCTTCTTGTTTTAATTTATAGGCGTACATTGGTTCTTCTTTGTCAATTCCAGGACGTGGTTTTACCATTTGCGGCGGATCCCAAGGCACTGTCAGCGACATTAGTTTGGCGATTTCCTTATCAACGGCCGCGAGTTGTTCTGGAGACAAGGCTAGGCCATACCCCAGTAAGGTCTTATGGTTTTCGCGTTTACAAAATTCAATATATTTCTCACGATCAGCATTAAAGAGAACGCCATCCCCCATCGTTCCAAAGAGGCGCTCGGAATTCGTATCGTAGTTCCCGAATGAAATAATGCGTCCTTTATAACATATGTCGACATGCCCGATTGCCCCAAATCCGTCTTTTGTGACATGAATAAACATCTCTAAATTTGGCTCGGCATTTTCTTTTGAAACATCGTAAATGTCAGAAGCCGTTCCGCCTTCTCCAAGTTCCAACGCATCATTAATTTTCTGCAAGGTTACACGAGGAATCATCGCAGCGAGCACAAGCGGCATCCCACAACGTAGTCGTCTACGAATGACTTTCTTTCCCACTTCGGCTTCAAAGAACCAGCCGTCACGAATATTGCTAACTCCACGTCCGATGAAATAAAGCGACAGGAAGGTCATTTGTAAATTACCGTCACCGCCAAGAGCAATTAAAGTGGCTACCCCGACAACTGAAAGCCAAATGGTATCAAAGAGCAAGCGGAATCGCGGACGAATTCCGTCTTTTAGATAAATATAGTACGTTACTCCACTAATTCCAGCGTTCATGACTTGGTTTAACCCCATAATCATACTCACAATCGCAATCGGCAATGAAAGGAAGAATTGATTCCCTGCTAAAAATCCGTAAAGGAAAAATTTAGCAATATTTAACCATAATGGGTCTTTGGCCGCCGCTTTACTAAACCAACGGAATAGAAAATTCCATAATTCACGTCCCCATAAGAATATTAAAAACAAACGTAACATCAATTCTGGGAAGCTTGGCCCATAGATAAGTAGTAATATTCCGACCACCAAAAACGAAAATCCTTCAATCAGAAGCTTTTTCCCGGTAATCCCTAGTTCACTAATTTTCTTCATGTGCAACATCTCCTGCAGCTACCACTGGAGCAGCTTGTTCTTGTTCATGTTTCTCCACCCATTCTTTCACGAGACGATAAATCACGGCAAAAATTGGTATGAAGAAAATCATGCCTACTAACCCAAAGAGATTTCCACCGATTAACGCCGCAGCAAGGGTTAGCACCGTTGGCAATCCAACGGAACTGCCGACTACCCTCGGATACACCACATTGTTTTCCACTGTTTGAACGACCGTAAAGACGACCAACGAAATGAGCGCTTGAATCGGGCTTTCCGTAAAGATGAAGAGCATTCCGATTCCACACGCCATAAACGGCCCAACATATGGAATAAACGAGAATACCCCGGTTAGCACCCCAACGAGTCCAGCATATGGCAATCCTACAAGTGAATAGGCAGCAAACATCATAACTCCAACATTTCCCGCTTCGATGATTTGACTTATCAAGAAACGGTCATACGTATCCACGATGACTTCTCCAACATAAGTAATGTGCTTAATTTTATCTTCTGGCAACACTACATTAAGAATGCGAAGCGTTAAGCGTGCGAGCATTTCCTTGCTTGCCAGAATATTAATCATGAAGAAAATCCCCATAATGACAGAGAACACATTCGAGAAGAGTCCTGTAATATTCGTTGTAAATCCGCCAAGGAATGTAATGACTGAAGGTACGATATTGCTTTGACTGAATGCATCAGTCAGCTGACTCACTTCGCTCGATTGCATTAAGTTCGAATGTTGTGCAAAATCCGCCACCACTAGGAGTAGGTGGTTCACGCTACCGCCCAGTTGGGACACGGTTTTAGCAATCATTGGCGCAATAATCCAAATCAACAGCGAAATAATCAGAAGCAGAATCACGATAATACTCACGATTGAAGCACTTCTACGCAACTTCTGCGGGAAGTGCATCTTCTCCAATCCTTGTTCAATTCGCTTCATAGGTACGTTTAATACAAACGCTAAAATCATCCCTAAAATAAGCGGGAACATCATCCCCATAAATTCTGAAATTCCTGTGAGGATGGCGCTAAAATTCAAGACGACTAATAGCGCAATCGCCGCCAGTCCAATCAGCATGGCCCAATCTTTTCTAATCTTATTCATTTGATAATTCCTTTCTTAATTGTTCTAAGAGTGCCTTGCACCCCAGCGTTACATCGCGGTATGTCGCATCAAAGTCTCCTGTATACCACGGATCAGCGATATCACGACTCACACCAGCCACTTCTAATAAGCGCGCAACTGTCGCATCCGATTTTCCATCGACAAAAGAGTGGATATTACGCACATTCGACGCATCCATTCCTAAGATGTAATCTGCATCCAGGTCCGTTGCATCCAACGTCCGAGACACAAGCCCCTTTGCGGAAATGCCGTGCTCCTCGAGTTTCTTACGAGTGCCGTGATGCACGGGGTTCCCATGTTCCCACGTACTTGTCGCAGCGGAATCTATCGTAATTTTATCTTCCAGTCCTTCGTCTTGAACCATTTTTCTAAATACAGCTTCTGCCATCGGAGAACGACAAATATTCCCCAGGCAGACGAATACAACCTTCATGCCCGTCCCTCGCTTTCAATTCTTCCCCTTCATTGTAACAGACGCGCCAACCCCTTCGCAAAAAATGTCTGTATCGTGCTCGAACGAAATAACTGCCTACGTAAACTCTAAAAAAAGCAAAGACAAGATTCCTTCAAATCCTTGCGGATTTTCCGTAATCTTGTCTGCATTTCTTACTAAATTTCTACCAGAAGTTTCTCGTTCGAATAAGCCCTCACATTTTTTTTGGAGGTCCCTCGTCTGTTCCACTGCCAAAAGATATGAACGCATGTCACGCACCTTCATCACCACACCCCTGCAGAGACCATTTTTCCTGCACCCAACTCTTCTTTCGTTCTCTCCCTTTCTTTCGAATGAAGGCAAAATCCATTTGAAATAAGGTCCAAAGGCGAAGAATAAACGGAAGACCAAGGGATTCCATAGTAGCAACAATAAGGGTGTGCAACCAATTTGAATTGGGAGTAAGACAGAAGAAACTTGTTTCTTCGTAGTCTTACCCCCGCAAGGACAAATAGAATTCCTCGAACTGATTTTCAGTGAAGAGGAATTCATTTGTCTACTGCGTCTATGTATTAGAACTCATCAAATTGCATATTTCCTCAGTTTGAAGCTTGATAGGAACTGAGACCTTGGGCTCAGTCCGGTGCCCTTATTGTAGCAACTATAGAGATATCCCTTCGGTCTGGAGTTTATTCGTAAGCCCTTTGGGCTATATTCTCTCTTCTTTTCAAATGGATTTTGCATCCTTCGAAAACAAAAAAGTGGTGGACAGCCGTCCACCACTTTTTCTATTCTACTGTAACCGATTTGGCAAGGTTACGCGGTTTGTCCACGTCTAACCCTTTACCAAGAGAAGTGTAGTACGCGATTAATTGCGTTACCACAACAGATACGATTGGTGCTAATAAGATTGGCACCGCTGGAACGATGATATCGTCGCCTTCTTGCTCAACGCCTTCCATCGCAATTGTTGTTACGACAGCACCACGAGCTTTCACTTCTTGGATATTTCCGCGAGTGTGGCTCGCTACAACTGGTTCGCTTAATAATGCGATGACTGGAGTGCCTTCTTCGATAAGGGCGATTGTTCCGTGTTTTAATTCCCCTGCAGCAAAGCTTTCAGTTTGCACGTATGAGATTTCTTTTAATTTCAACGCTGCTTCCATCGCTACATAGTAGTCTAAGTGACGGCCGATGTAGAAAGCATTGCGAGTTTCTAATAAGCGCTCTTTGACTAAGTCTTGAACGGCTTGTTTGTCTGATAATACGCTCTCGATTGAAGCGGCAACGACACCTAGTTCGTGCTTCATGTCGAATGGTGCTTCTAAGCCTTTAGATGCGCGTAATGCGTCTGCTAAAACGGCCATCACTGCGATTTGTGCAGTGTAAGCTTTTGTTGAGGCTACGGCAATTTCAGGACCTGCGTGTAATAGTAATGTATAGCTTGCTTCACGAGAAAGAGTTGAGCCTTTCACGTTTGTGATTGTTAATGATGGGAAGTTTTGCTCGTTTACTTTTACTAACGCTTGACGGCTGTCCGCTGTTTCTCCACTTTGTGATAAGAAAATGAAGAATGGTTTTTGTGATAATAATGGTTGGTGGTAAGCAAATTCACTTGCTAAGTGAACTTCCACTGGAATTCCAGCAAGTTGTTCTACTAACGCTTTACCAACCCATCCAGCATGGTAGCTTGTTCCGCAGGCAATCACGTAAATGCGGTCGCTTGCTAAAATGCTGTCTTTGATTTCTTTATCAACTTGTAATTGACCATTTTCGTCTTGGTAGTTTTGGATGATTTTACGTAATACTGCTGGTTGTTCATCCATTTCTTTCAACATGTAGTGAGCGTAAGCCCCTTTTTCTAAATCGTCTGCATCTAATTCTGCAACGAATGGTGCACGTTCTACTGGTTCACCTTCGATAGTTTCGATTTCTACAGATTTATCTGTTAAAGTGATTAACTCTTCATCTTTAATTTCGATGTAACGGTCTGTTTCAGCAATTGTTGCCATTGCGTCTGAACAGATTACGTTGAAGCCTTCGCCAACCCCTACTAATAATGGGCTCTTATGTTTTGCTGCGTAAAGAACACCTGGTTTTTCGCTGTCTAATAAACCGAAAGCGAATGATCCGCGGATTTCTTTCAACGCGCGACGGAACGCTTCTTTTCCTGATAAATTTTCTTTATTCGCAAAGTATTCTACTAAGTTTACGGCAACTTCAGTATCTGTTTGAGATTTGAAATCAACGTCGCTTAAGAATTCTTTTTTCAATTCGTCATAGTTTTCAATAACGCCGTTGTGCACTAATGTGAAACGACCTGATTGTGATTGGTGAGGGTGAGCGTTGTTTTCTGTTGCTGGTCCGTGTGTTGCCCAACGAGTATGCCCGATCCCTGCAAATGCTGGAATTTCTTCATCTACTGCATCACGAAGATTTTGAATACGTCCAACACGTTTTACTAATTGTGTTGATCCATCTTCGTCCATAATAAATAATCCTGCTGAGTCATATCCACGATACTCAAGCTTTTCTAATCCGTTTAATACTACTGTTTGGATTTTTCCGTGTCCAATACATCCTACGATTCCGCACATAATTTTTAACTCCTTTTATCAGAGGTCTTTTACAGTCCTCTTCTTATTGTAATTTTTGATTATGTTTCTGGTGCTGTTTCAATTTTGTCATTTCCTTGCAAAAATGGTTTGTATGAAACTGTAGACTGCACTGCCTTGAGTCATCCGCCGAGTATTTCGATAAACTCATTCCTCGTCACCTGTTATATAAACAGGCCTGGCGCTATCCTTGTCGCTTCCTTTCAAAGCTTTCATAAATTTTCAGAAACATGTACATCATAACCTATGACCATCCCAAAAACAACTAATTTTCCTTTTTCCTAACTTTTTCCAAACCAAAACTTAACCCACTGTCTCCTAAAACCGCGTCCTTATCGCATTTTCAGGCACCAACTCAGTAGATACCACTTCCAAACTCTTCCTTATTAAACTTCTATCTCTATTCCGAAACTTTTGTGTTTTCCCCCTCCAGCACAAGTAATGTTGTAAGCCGTGAAAAGCACACACCCTATTCTGCCTCCTCCTTGCATTTAACAAGACAACCCCTTTGTCGCTAGAAGTGAAAGGCACACACCCTATTCCACCTCCTCCCTCCATTCCAAAAAGAATACCAATTTGTTGCGGTGAGTTAAAGGCACACATGATGTTCTTTTACTTCCCAGCTCAACTATTCAATTCAAAAAAGCGATTAAAAGGCGATTGGCTGTCCTTTCGGATCCCATAGTAGCAGTAATGGGTATACGCATTAAAACGAATAAGACGGAGTTAGGAATTTATTCCTTACTCCGTCTTTGAGGATTTAAAGGCGAGAGACTACAGGCTCGAGCCGGTGCCCCATTACAGCTACTATAGGAAACATCCGAAAGGATGTAGGCCAATCGCCGTTAATAGCTTTTTGTTTTTTATGAAATTGAATAGTTTGGTGCTTCTTTTGTAATTTGAACATCATGCGGATGGCTTTCTCTTAGCCCCGCACCACTCATACGCACAAATTGCGTATTCTCACGAAGCTCTTCTAAATTACGCGCCCCAACATACCCCATCCCAGAGCGCAGTCCACCGACCATTTGGAAAATAATATCCGCCGCAGAACCTTTGTAAGCTACACGCCCTTCGATTCCTTCTGGCACGCGTTTATTCGCTTCGTTTTTCGCTTGGAAGTAACGGTCTCCTGAACCATTTTCCATCGCTGCTAGACTTCCCATTCCGCGGTATGTCTTGAAGCGACGTCCTTGGAAGATTTCGAATTCGCCTGGAGATTCATCCGTTCCGGCAAGCATGCTTCCTAACATGACCGCATGTCCACCTGCTGCGATGGCTTTAGCGATGTCTCCTGAGTACTTAATCCCACCGTCTGCGATGATCGCCTTGCCAAATTCTTTCGCCACGGTCGCAGCATCGTAAATCGCAGTGATTTGCGGAACTCCAACACCGGCAACGACACGAGTTGTACAAATAGAACCAGGTCCAATTCCGACTTTTACAACGTCAACACCTGTTTCAAATAAGGCACGTGTTCCTTCTCCGGTCGCTACGTTTCCGGCAATCAATGTTGCGTCAGGGAATGTTTCGCGAATTTCTTTAATTTTTCGAATCACACCGGCGCTATGCCCATGAGCTGTATCAATCACGATGGCGTCCGCACCTGCATCTAGTAATGCTTTGGCGCGTTCGAATGTATCTGAAGTAATCCCCACTGCTGCAGCCACGAGTAAACGTCCGTGTTCGTCTTTAGCAGAGTTCGGGAACTCAATCACTTTCTCGATGTCTTTAATCGTAATTAACCCTGCTAAGCAGCCTTTTTCGTCTACTAATGGTAATTTTTCGATTTTATGTTTTTGAAGAATGGCTTCTGCATCTTTGAGTGACGTTCCAACTGGAGCCGTTACGAGGTGTTCTTTTGTCATTACTTCGTCAATTAAAATGGAATAATCTGAAATGAATCGTAAGTCACGGTTTGTCAAAATCCCAACGAGGTGACGTGTTTCTAAGTCGTCAACGATTGGAACACCGCTAATACGGTATTTTGCCATAAGGTCTTCGGCATCTTGTACTTTATGGGATGGAGTTAGGAAAAACGGATTGATGATAACGCCACTTTCTGAACGTTTTACTTTATGAACTTCTTCGGCTTGTTCGGCGATAGACATGTTTTTATGAATCACGCCTAATCCACCTTGACGCGCAATCGCAATCGCCATTGTTGAATCTGTGACGGTATCCATACTGGCACTCATTAAAGGAATATTGAGACGAATGTTTTTCGCTAATTGCACACGTAAATCCACGTCATTTGGCAAGACATGACTCTCCGCTGGAATTAGTAAAACATCATCGAATGTGTATCCTTCTTTTTGAAATTTTGTTTTCCATTTTGACATAGCTCAAACCTCCAGTGATTGAATTTATTACCGAATAATATACCACTTTTAAAAGAAAAAGCAATCCTTTGAATAGAAAAAACTGTTAATTTGTGAAAGTTCCACCTTCCATTGTTCGTTTTTTAATGAGAGTTTAATTTTTTTACAAAAAAAACGCCCAAAGCTCCGGAAATATGCTACACTTATAGTGACAAAGAAAGGATGATCCCTGTGAAAAAACAACTCTTACCAGCAGTTGCACTAAGCTTCATTCTCCTTGGCTGTTCGAGCAAGAACACTCCCGCCGAAACAACCACGAGTTCGATGGCAACGACTGCGCAAACAACGAACACAACTACAAGCTCAACTTCGGAAACGACCGTCAATAGTACAGAGGCCTCTTCTGAAGAAACGACCGTCACCGAGGCTACTACAAAAGCCCAGGCTGCAGGAGGCATGGCTGACCTTTCCCTTGGGTATGACATCATCGTCAATAAAAAACACGCGCTCCCATCAACGTATGCGCCTGGTGAAGATCCAACGGCGGGCCAACAAGTTCGTGCGTTAATCCAGCGCATGCAAGAACTCGGCTATCCCATCAGCAATACTTACAGCGGATACCGCTCCTATGACTATCAAACCGAACTTTATAACAACTACGTAGCCCGTGAAGGACAAGCAGCCGCAGATACGTACTCTGCTAGACCTGGTTATAGCGAACACCAAACAGGCCTCGCCTTCGATATTCTCGATTCCCATGGAAACTTACTCGATGGCACAGAATATAGTGACGCCATCCACTGGTTACATACGCATGCCCACGAGTACGGCTTTATCATCCGATTCCAACCCGGCAAAGAAGCCATCACCGGTTACCAAGCCGAAGCCTGGCACTTAAGATATGTCGGTGACAAAGCCACTGCCATTTACCAATCTGGATTAAGTCTGGAAGAGTATTTTGGTGTTGAAGGTGGCGGATACACTGAATAATCCCCACAAACAACAAAAGCTACCTTGTTTTTCTACAAGGTAGCTTCTTTTAATACACTTCATAATTTGTAATCAGTTGAAACATAAATAACAAGCAAGGTGAATTCACCTTGCTTGTTATTTTATTATTGAATATACGTCAAACTCTTACCGATAATAAACGTTGTGGTCACATTATGTAATACCGCTAATAGACTAGGAGAAACAACATCAATCAAACCTAATCCCATTAAGAACGAATTAATACCTACTGTATGTTTTAGATTGGAATCTAATTGGCGATTTAGTTGTTCGGTTATATCTTCCAAAACTTCTAATCCCGTCAATTGTTCATTTAAGAATAGGATATCGCTGGCTTGACGAGCAATATCTGAAGCACCCGCCATAACAACACCCACATTCGCAAGAGACAGTGCAGCAGAATCATTAATTCCGTCTCCAATCATCAAAACATGATGACCTTCTTCTTGAAGCTGTTCAATTACTTGATGCTTTTGTTCTGGTTTCACTTGCGTATAGACTCTGTCAAATAGAATCAGCGAACAAATCGTTTCTGTACGTTTTTGTGTATCTCCTGTAAGAAGTACAATTTGTTTTCCTTTTTCTTTTAATTCTTTCAATAATGCAATCGCTTCTTCTCTTAATGGAGTATCAACAAGGAAGATAGCTATTAATTTTCCGTCATAGCTTAAATAAAGTAAGTTATATTTTTGGCTATATTCTTCAATCACTTCTTTTTGCTCAATGGAAATAATCGTCTTCTCATCTTCTAATAATTCCAGACTTCCGATGACGACTCTTTTCCCATCAATCGATGACACGATTCCTTTTGAAGCTACGTGCGTTAATTTCCCATGCATTTCTTCATGTTCAATTCCCTCATCTTCTGCTTTCTTAACAACAGCTGTCGCAATTGGGTGGTAAATATGTTCCTCCAAACAAGCTGCAATTCGTAAAACTTCCGCATCATCATATCCTTCATACGCAATAATTCCTTGAATTTTTGGAACTCCCGTTGTCAATGTTCCTGTTTTATCAAAAACAAAAGTATCGATTTGGGCATATTCATCTAACGAATTAGATCCTTTAATGACAATTCCTTGATTAGAAGCTGCTTTAATGGCTGTTAAATAAGTAGCTGGTGAAGATAATTTTAACGCACATGAATAATCTACTAATAGGAAAGTGAGTGCTTTAGAGACTGAGCGTGTGAATAAATAAGTCAGCGCCATCCCGATGAAATTATATTTCACTAATCCATCAGCTTTTTCCATTAATTGCTTTTGTTGTTTTGATTGATGGAATTCACTTGATTTAATCAGCTGAACGATTTGCTGCAAGCGTAAATTCTGTTGTTTATTTGTTACCTCAACAAGTAACTCCCCATGTTCAACGACTGTATTGGCATAGACAACATCTCCAATTTTCTTAGCAACAGGGAAAGACTCGCCAGTTAATGAGCTTTCATTTAAGTATCCTCTTCCGTTGATAACTTTTCCATCAAAGTAAATTTCTTGACCTTCTGTTGCAACGAAGATATCTCCTACTTCAACATGATTACTCATTTTCTTGAAGCGCTCGCCCTCTTTTTCAATCCATATCTCGTAAATATTATTCGTTAAATTCTTTTCAAGTTCTTCAATGGATTTCTTTTGGGACCAATCATCTAAATCGTCTCCTAAATTCAATAAGAACATAATCATATCAGCAGTTTTATGGTCTCCCATCGCTGCAGAAGTCGCTATGGCCACAAAATCGAGCAAACTCATAGAAAGTTTTTTCTCACAAATTGATTGGAAAGCAGCCTTTCCAAACTTCACCATTTTCAGAAGTATCCATCCCATACGAATAGGTGTTGGAAGAAGGACTTTTGAAAGCATTCTTCTGTAGAGATGCGTTGAAATAATATCATATGGCGAAGAAGGGACTAGCCACTCAACTTCGTTTTGTTTTTCAATTACTTTCTCCATTTGAATCAAAGATAAAAACCTTTGAACCTGTTGAACTTTCCCTTGAGCAAAATACACTCCTACATGCTTTAAATCTTTATAAAAGTGCAGTTTTTCAATACCTGGGACTGTACCAGCTAATTCCTCTAAATATGTTTGGACTGGATGCGGACAGGTAAAAGGGAATTCTAGACGTACTCTAGAATTTGATTGGTGTTTAATAATAAATTTCATTATTTTTCACTTGTTTCTACTACTAATTCTGCATTTTTTTCTTCAGCATATAAGTCTTTTGCTTCTTCTAAAACATCATCTGCATGTTGTTTTACAGTAGACACAGTTGCATCGATACCATCTTTTAATTTATAAGAAGTAGCGACTGCTTTAGCATATACATGCTTTGCTTCTTTGCTCGCTAATAGTTTTAATCCTAAAGATCCGAATAAAACTCCTCCCGCAAATACACCTGATTTTTTAGCAAGCTTTCCTAAACTTATAAGTTCCTTAATCATTATGATTACCTCCATTTTTTCTAATTTAGAACTACTCAATTCTAACTATAGTATACGGATTTAATCCCCAACTTTCAATAATGAAAAGTTTAAGATTCTCTTGGCCTCTTTCGCGTTCAAACTAAAAACTACCTTGGAAATCCAAGGTAGCTTATTCCATTATTCTAACCAAAAGAAAGCTTTAGTTAACTTTTCCTCTGCATCCCCTATAAAGCACTTTCCGTGCGCAAAAAGAACATTCACCGGCTCCCAACTCTTGATTTGTTGATAACACTTTCGAGCTATTTCTTTGTTAAACAAGAAAGTCATTCGTAAGTCTCTTGGCGTATGACCATTGGGATAAGTATTATCGCCTATTTTGAATAACAACCGATGCAAACAAGAGCATTCTTCTTCAAGTTCAATATTCTCAATCAAATCCGTTAAAATTAATGTACGACTCTTTTTGTGAAAGAATACGGATTCCTCGATCAGTGCACTTCCTTCAAATGGGAGATACTCTATTTCTGATTGCCAATTAATTGTGACTGTCTTATCGAGTATGGTGTAGCTTTGAATAACTTTTGAATCTGTAAAAATTTTCTCCAACCCTTTTGTTAGCCACACCTTTGCAGTCGGATAAGTTTGGCTCCACTCCTCCATATACACATAATGCAATTTATTAGGAGCGACTATGTGCGCCACATTCCCTAGCGCGTCTATTTCACTTTTCAACTCTTGGGTTAAATGAATCGGAGAATGAATCCATAAGTCACCATCATTGAATCGTACCACTGTCATCCGTGTGCTAAAGGGCACCTGAGTCAGTTTGAAGTTCATTTCGACAATCTCTCCATCTACAACCCAAATATCTTCATCAATTTCTTTTAAGGTAAATAGTGGTTCGTATAATTTCACGGAAGATTTCATTGCATATTGCTCCATTTACTTTTAATAGGCTTATTGTAGCACAATTAGACATTGCATTCAGTTACTTTTTAGAAAAATTGCACCCTTCTGCTATTTCCATTATAATAGCCCTACAAAGAACATTGAGGATAGAACAGGCAGCTATCGCACCCTTGTGTTCTGAAAGAGATGTGGAAAGGTCACTCCGCCAATGTTCACTTTGATAAAGCGGTCTTCGGACTGCTTTTTTTATTTTATACAACAAAAAACCTCCCGTCAGAAACGGGAGGAAAAAAGGATAGAGTTTTATTTACTTGGGAGTAAATAATTCTTATTTGGGAATACATTCACTATAACTAAATTTTATGAAGAAATTGTGATGTTTAATCCCAATTTTATAGAAATTTAATACCCCAAAGATGCATGCATACCGGCAACGTAACCCGTTACAAAGGCTGCGGTGATATTGTACCCACCTGTGTACCCGTGGATGTCTAAAAGCTCTCCGCAGAAATACAGTCCTTGGGTTAATTTTGACTCTAAGGTTTTCGGGTTCACTTCTTTCAAATGAACACCTCCACCTGTCACAAATCCCTTCTCAATCGGCAATGAGCCATTGACCGTAAAGCGGAAATTCGTCAAGGCTTCTTTAATCTGTGCCCAGTTGGCCTCACTTAAACGATTCACTGCCGTTTGGTCACTAATCCCCACTCTTGCTAGTAAAAACTCTACATAACGTTCAGGAAGTAACCCTTTCAAATGATTTTTAACGGATTTTAAAGGTGCATCCTCCACAAACGAACGAAATTGCGCATCAAGTTCAGTCGCGCTCATGTCAGGCAATGCATTAAGACTCATCACGACTTCCTTCTTGCCTTCTTTCTCCTGCACTTGATGCACGAAGCTTGAACAACGTAGGACGGCTGGACCGCTCACTCCAAAATGCGTGAAAATCATGTCCATCTGATGCGTCACAACAGGCTTTCCTTTGCCATTTAAGACACTAAGCGCCACATTGCGAAGCGACAATGCACGAAGAAGGCCCTTTTGGATAAACTCTTCGCCACTTGTTAGCGGAACTTCTGTCGCAAAGAGCGGTGTAATCGTATGGCCAGCTACTTTCGCAATCCCATATCCGTCCCCTGTCGAACCCGTCTTTGGATAAGATTTCCCGCCTGTTGCTAGGATGACCGCATCGGCTTCCAGTTGCTCGCCATTATCCAGCTCCACCACTCGCACGGCTCCATCACTCAGGCGAATCGTCTTCACTTTCACATTCGTACGAACGATAACACCTAGCTTCTTAATCTCCTGAATAAACGTCTCCAGAATCGTCTTAGCCGAATCGGTCACTGGAAACATTCTCCCGTGATCTTCTTCCTTCAAGCGCACGCCGCGGCTCTCGAAGAACTGAATAATATCCTGATTGTCAAATTGCGAAAAGGCACTATATAAGAAGCGGCCATTCCCTGGAATGTGCTTCACGATTTCTTCTGGGGTACGACGGTTCGTCACATTACAACGTGTTCCCCCTGTATGTAATAACTTCTTTCCAAGTGTTGGATTCTTCTCAAGTAATACAACTTCTGCGCCATGCATCGCCGCACTGACCGCTGCCATCAAACCGCTCGTCCCTCCACCAATAACAATAACTTTCATACTTGCCTCCAATTTTCTTTGTCCCAATCATTATAAAGCATGCAAAATAAAAAAGCCTAGAGAAACTCTCTAAGCTCAATGTTCACTATGATTCTTTAAAGTTTTTCGCATACTGAAAGTAAGAAGCGCCTGAACCAATCGACAAAGCCCCACCCAAAATCATCGGGCCAAAAATCATTTCTAACCCTCTACTGAAACTACTAATTATTTTTGTAACGAATGCGTTAACAGCCTCTAAACCGGGAACTGCTGCTAGAAGCGTCAGCACTACCGGAATAAGCATCACTGCACCTGCAAGAACAAATAAGTGTGAGACCTTGTTAGGGACTCGTTCGTCGTCTTTATAATAGAGAGCACTTATTATAGCTACCATTAATACGAGAGGATTCAATATCCACATTCCATATCGAGCGATATTCTCTATCAAATCACTTTTTGCAATCGCCGCAAAGGCTGATAGAAATGGTGTTAGTACTGAAAAACCCCCACCAACAAGACCAACAACCGCACTAATGAGAGCCCATCTTTTATCTTTCATCAAATAGCATCTCCTTTTCATCGGTTTTACCGAATATTCTATACCCTACATTCCACCATTATGCTTTAAAGTTCTTCAAACAGACAGCATACCCAATACCGCAGACAATCGATAGAAGAGCCCCTAACTCTACCGATAGAAAGATGAGAGATAAGGGATTCTGTCCAAAAAATAGGAAACTAAATAACCAAGAGATTCCTTCATTTAAGACGGGAATTCTAAGTAGTATTTCCATAAAGATTGGGACACATCCAATCGCTCCTGCTACGACAAACGTATTGGCTACGAATGTAGAAACTCTGTCATCTTCTTTATAGTAAAGCTTACTCTTCAACCCCACAAAGAAAATCGCCAAATACGTACACAAGATAAGAAGGAGTATCGAATTCATCATCGAACTGCTTGCTCCAATCCCTGCTGCGAGTAGTCCTACGGGGGACACCATTAAAAACGCCCCTCCAATAATGCCCACAAACGCACACCAGATTGCCCATTTCTTACTTTTCATGCTCTTATCTCCTTTAACTCTTTAGCACTCAAATTTCTTTAATAAGGCCTCCGAATGAGCTTTGTTCTACACTATTCTGTAAAATCTTGAATACAGCTAGCGTACCCAGCACCTCCAGAAATTGACAAAACTCCAACAATAAACATTAATGGGAAATAGACAAAAATTGGAATCAACCCTAGAATTCCCGCCAACAAAAACCAATCAGTAACCGACTTTGCGACTCGTTTATCTTTCTTATAGTAAATTTTAGCTCTTATGGCTACATAGAAAATAGTCGCCCACGTGCACATTACTAGAATACTGATAATTTTAGCCAACTGCTCATTCCTTACGCTAAACAAAATCAGCGGAGATACTGTTAAAAATAATCCACCTATAATCCCTACCTTTGCACTTCGTGATGCCCATTTTTTATCTTTCATATTCTTCTCACCTTCAAATCTTTAGTTCTCAAATTTCTTTAGGCATATTGCATAATAAACGCCACTGACAACGGATAAAATCGCTGATAGAAACATTAGAATGAGCGCACGTCCAAAGCCATCACTTCCGTCAAATAGCGCAAGTAGAACCCAATCAAGGAGGTCGCTGATTATTGGAACCTGTGCCGACCCAATCAGTAAGCTTATAACGAAGCCTACCCCACTTGAGGCTACAAACAGCTTGGCCATCACTGGATTCACTCGTTTGTCCTTTTTATAATAGAACGCACTTTTCAATGCTACGAAAAAGATAATGGCAAATGTCGTCACTACTAGAGCAAGGGATATCAGCGCCCCCGAACGACTGGCACCAATCCCAGCCGCAAATAAAGACAATAGGAAAAAGAGCGCTAAAGGCCCTCCTACGATGCCTACAAACGCACTAATTTGTGCCCATCTTTTCTGAGTCATATTCTCATCTCCTTTAACGGTCGAATCGATGTAACGAAATTAAATATCCAGCTCCAGAAATCAATCCCAATAGTCCCGAAACTCCACCCGTGATAATGAGAATGGACCCCATTCCACCGATTTGCATCGTCCAATGATTGATAGTTGATAAGCCTGGAATATACGAAACAAGCACCGGCAGAGTCGCAATGACTCCTAAACTTGCCGACAGTAAAAAGAGTTTCGTAATCCAATATGGAACCTCGCCACCTTTTTTGTAATAGCGATGACTCACTCGAGCGACAATGAACATCACCCAAATATACGCAACAAGAATCAAAAACATCATCTGCGTGTGTTGAAGAATTTCAAGCATTTCACTCGATGCAGTCGTAAATGGAAAAATAATGCTAAAGATGACGATTGAAAAAATATTTGGAATCAGATACGTTGGAGCCACAAAGACGAGTCCACCCCACACAACTCCGAGTATTCCGCTTAATAACGCCCATCGTTTTGATTTTTTTGGTTGTTCTACAGCCTGCACTCACAACGCCTCTTTTCTTCTTGTTTCCTTTATTTTATCACAACCAATCGCTCCATAGAAGAAAATCCCCAACAAAAAACACTTGCACCCGTTGTCGCAAGTGCCGAATTCCTTTATCCTTTTACAGCAATCGCTTGGATTTCCACAAGAGCATTCTTTGGTAAGGCAGCTGCTTGGAACGCCATGCGTGCTGGATATGGCGAAGCAAAATACTCGCCATAGACTTCATTCATCTTTGCAAAGTCGTTAATGTCCGCTAGTAGCACGGTTGTCGATACTACCGCGCCCATTCCTACTCCTGCACTTTCTAAAATCGCACGGATATTTTTCAATGATTGATGAGTTTGGCTTGCAATATCGCTCCCTGCAAACTCCACTGTTTCAGGAACGAGGGGCAACTGTCCAGAGACGACAATCGTTTCTCCTGTGTAGGCCACCCCTTGTGAGTAAGGTCCGATTGCTTTTGGAGCTTGTTCTGTTTGAAGTTCTTTTTTTGTCATAGAAATCCTCCTAGTCTAATGGTGGTACAGTGTCCACGAATACATATTTTTTCATACGGTCAAATGCTTCTACCACACGCGCGTACGGCAACGCGAGGTTGATACGG
Source organism: uncultured Streptococcus sp. (assembly GCA_963540995.1). GTDB lineage: Bacteria > Bacillota > Bacilli > Lactobacillales > Aerococcaceae > Granulicatella. The sequence continues at coordinate 56,735 of CAUTST010000001.1, read as the reverse complement.
ATACAGCCTTCGCCGAAGAACATCTTGCCGTCTTGCCAAGCTACGCCGACATCCCAGCCACGCTTTTCGAGCTGTTCCAGCGTCAGATTATGTTTTTCTAAAAACTTCGAACAATCGATAAAGAGCATATACGTGCCTTCCGGTTTGGTCACTTCCACGCCGTCAAATTCACGGTGAATAAAATTGCACGCGTAGTCCGCATTCTTCTCGATCACCTTACGTAACTCTTCCAGCCACTCGTATCCTTCTTCTTGATACGCGCCGATTAATGCATGCATCGAGAGCACATTCATCGCGTTATAATGCGGCTTCATCCCTTTAGATTTCACGCGGTCTCTTAACGCATCATTGTAAATCACATGATAACTGCCCACGAGTCCAGCCAGATTAAACGTCTTACTTGGCGCATACATGGCGACTGTCCGATTCTTTGCATCTTCTGAAATCGATTGTGTTGGAATATGTTTATGCCCTTTAAAAATAATATCCGACCAAATTTCATCCGACACAACAATCACATCATATTTACGGTAAATCTCCATCGCGCGTTCAATTTCTTCTCTTTCCCATACACGACCACTCGGGTTATGCGGTGAACAGAAAATGGCCACATGAATCTTATATGCTTTGATTTTTCGTTCCATATCCTCAAAGTCCATACGGTAAACTCCCTGCTCATCTTTCACAAGCGGGCTATGCACGGCCTTCAATCCATTATCGTTTAACGACTGCGTAAATCCGACATAGGTTGGGCTATGCACTAACACACAATCCCCAGGCGCAGCGTATGATGTTAAAGTCGATACGACTCCCCCAAGCACCCCATTTTCATGACCGATATGCTTACGCGTTAATCCTGTCACTTGATGGTGACGCGCATGCCACTGGATAATGCTCTCATAGTACTCTTTTGAAGGCATAAAGTAACCAAAAATCGGATGTTCCAATCGTTTTTGCATCGCTGAAATTACCGTTGGCACCGTTGGAAAACTCATGTCAGCGATCCACATCGGAATTACATCGAAGCCTTTCTTCGGTCTATCTGGCGACTTCCCTGGAATCAACCCCAGCCCATCCACAGCCAGCGCATCCATTCCATGTCTATCATATTCCGTTGTAAAATCAAATTTCATCCACAAAACCTCCTTGAATCTCCCCACCATTATACACCCTCCCCAGCCTCCACTCAACGCCCGCAAAGATAAATAGAATCAAATCCATCCCCCTAAAAGAGCGTGATTCTCGATGAAAAAGCTCTCTTAATATAGCGTTGCAAAAAAATCCTTGGACTCTATAGTCATAGAAATGGGAGCAAGACAGAAGAAACTTGTTTCTTCGTCGTCTTGCCCCCGCAAAGACAAATAGGATTGACCCAGCCTAAGAAGGCGAAGGTCAATCCATTTGTCTACTGCGTCTAACTCTATGCAGTTATTCCATAATGTTCACCAGTCCGGTGCAGTTGTTTCTATCACTTTTTAAATACTAGTTTCGTTCCTTGCCAAAGATGAAGTGTGGACTCCGCAAAACGACATCACCTGATAAGCGCAGTTCACAAAATAGGCTAGAAAAAACGGAGTCCCCCTAGGATTCCATAGTATGAATAATAGAGAGAAGCAACCGATGTGAAATACTGCCACTAAGAAATTTATTTCTAAGTGGCAGCTTGAAGCTCGGTAGGAGCCAAGACGTAGACTTGGCCCGGTGCCTCTATTATCAATACTATGGAGTTATCCTAGGGGGGACGTAGTTCCTACTATTTCTTCATCGCTGAAATCACGCGATATCCTTTTTGCGCGATAAGATCCGCCACTTCATCGGGATCTGTCGAATCCACATGAAGCACCACTTGCACCTTCCCATCGCGGTGATAAACCGAAATCGTCGAAACGTTCACGTTGTTTTCACGCAATACATTGGAGATTTCTTCCAGAGGACCTGGTTTATCCTCATTAATTTCGATGAATAAACGAGACCCTGGAGTGTTGTATCCAGAAATTTCGATAAACGCATCGAAAATATCTTTGTCGGTAATAATCCCTTCAACGTGCCCACGCGCATCTACTACTGGTAGGACGCCGACTTTTTGTTGACGCATGAGAGACGCCGCTTCTTCTAATAATGTATGAGCCTTCACCGTTAAGACTTGCTTTTGCATGATTTCGCTCGCAGCCGTCTTGTTTAGTAAGTAGTTCAACTCATGCATCGATAGGCTTGTCGCCATTGAAGGTGAGTGACCCGCCACTAGTTCCTCTGTGAGTAAGCCGACTAATTTCCCGTCTTCCACAACTGGCAAGCGGTGAATGTCGTGCTCCTTCATTAAGTCTAAAGCTTTCATAACCGTTGTTTCAGGCGTTACTGTAATAACGTTGGTTGACATATAATCTTTAACTTCCATGATTACCCTCCTAGATATGCTTTCTGAATTTCATCACTTTCTAACAACTCTTGTCCTGTACCGCTTAATACCACTGATCCAGTTTCGAGTACATACGCACGATTGGAAATCGATAATGCCATTTTCGCATTTTGCTCGATCAGTAAAACCGTTGTCCCCGTCTTTTGGATTTCTTGAATGATTTTGAAAATCTCGCGGATGAAGATTGGCGCTAACCCCATTGAAGGTTCATCCAGAAGCAATAGTTTAGGACGGCTCATTAACGCACGCCCCATCGCTAACATTTGTTGTTCCCCACCCGAGAGTGTTTGCGCATCTTGGTCTTTCCGTTCTTTCAAGATTGGAAAACGTTCGAAGACAGCTTCCATATCTTTTTGAATTTCTTCTTTATCCTTGCGTAAAAATGCCCCTAGTTCAAGGTTTTCTTTTACCGTTAATCCTGGGAATACGTGACGACCTTCTGGCACTTGCACGAGCCCTTTCTCAACGATTTTCTTCGCAGATGTCGAAGCGATATTCTCACCTAAGTATACGATTTCGCCTTCTGAAGGACGAATAAGACCTGATAAAGTCTTCAAGATAGTGGACTTTCCGGCACCGTTTGCTCCGATAAGAGACACGATTTCACCTTCATTGACTGCAAAATTCACATTACGTACGGCTTGAATCATTCCGTAATGCACTGATAAATTTTTAACTTCTAACATCTACTCACCTCCTAAGTACGCTTTAATTACCGCTGGATTTTGTTTGATTTCTTCTGGAGTTCCTTCTGCAAGCAATCTTCCATATTCCAACACGTAAATGCGTTGGCAGATTTTCATAACAAGCGACATATCGTGCTCGATTAACACCACTGTTAGATCGAACTCGGCTTGAATTTTAGCAATCAATTCTGTTAATTGAGCCGTTTCTTGAGGGTTCATCCCTGCTGCAGGCTCGTCTAAGAATAAGATTTTTGGTTTTGTCGCTAGGGCACGAACGATTTCTAATTCACGTTGTTGCCCGTAAGCTAAGTTTTTCGCCTTTTCATCTTTAAGTGTATCTAACTCGAAAATCTTTAGCAATTCAATCGCTTCTTCGCGCATTTTTGCTTCTGTATCATAGTATTTCTTCGTACGGAATAAGGTAGAAAACAATGAATCGCTTGAGTGCGCGTGCATGGCAATCATTACATTTTCCAGTACTGATAAATCTTTAAACAAACGAATATTTTGGAAGGTACGCGCCATTCCTAAGCTTGTACGCTTGTAGGGTGGAAGTCCATTTAAGTTTTTCAACTGTCCGTCTACTTCTAAGCTAACCGTTCCTTCTGTTGGCTCATAAACCCCTGTTAACAAGTTGAAGAAAGTCGTTTTTCCAGCCCCGTTTGGCCCGATGAGTCCGATTAACTCGCCCTTGTTTACTTTCATTGAAACGTTAGAGACCGCAGAAAGTCCGCCAAAGTTTTTTGTTAGTCCATTAACTTCTAATAACATTACTTCCCACTCTCCTTTGTTTCTTTCTTCTTAGAAAACTTGAAGTCTCCTAGTTTGAATTCCCAAGTTCCAAGCAATCCACCTGGACGGAAAATCATAATTAAGATTAATGCTACCGCATAGATAATCATCCGTAATTGTCCAAATGGTTGTAGGACAAGGTTGATGATTCCCAGTAATACGGCTGCCACGAATGAACCTGTGAAGCTTCCGATACCACCGAATACCACGATGATTAATACATCGATTGATTTCATGAACGTGAAGTCACTTGGTGTTACTGCCCCTAGTGATGCCGCAGAAAGTGTTCCGCCAATACTTGCAGTGGCTGCTCCAAGTACGAAGGCCAAGATTTTGTATTTTGTCACTTGAACCCCCATGGATTCCGCAGCGATTTCGTCTTGTAAGACCGCATAAGTGGCACGACCTGCACTACTGAATGTGTAGTTCAAGATTAAAATAGTTGTGACTACAAGAGCGATATACGTAATCGTCCATGTGTTTGTTAAAGGCACCCCGCTAATACCAGCAGCACCGTTTGTAATTTTCATGTTTGTCACTGCCACACGGATGATTTCCGCAACCCCAAGTGTGGCAATCGCTAGGTAGTCCCCTTTTAAGCGAAGGCTTGGTAACCCAACAAGGAAAGCGACCACAACAGAAATTACAACGCCGACTGCCATCCCAGCAAATAACCCAGGAAGACCGTTCATCATTTTTCCAAGAATCGCACCGCTGTAAGAACCAATCGCGATAAATCCAGCATGTCCTAGTGAGAACTGTCCGGCAACCCCAAGAATGAGGTTCAATCCAACAGCGTAGATGATATTGATCATGATATTAATGAAGGTACTTTCGTAGTAGAAGTTAATGACTCCTGTTTGTACAAGTACGAAAAGAAGAGCGTACATTCCTAATACGAATAGTGCCCAACGAATATTCTTTTTATGAAATCTTTGCATCTTCTTCACCTACACTTTCTCTCTGACATTTTTACCAAACAATCCAGCTGGTAACACGATTAAAATAATGAATAATAGGAAGTAAACCACTCCGTCACGGTATGGTGAGTAACCGAAGTAGCTTACCATTGTTTCTAGTAGACCGATGAGGTAACCACCGACCATGGCCCCAGGAATGCTTCCAATACCGCCAAGCACGGCCGCTACGAAGGCTTTTAGTCCGAAGGTAACCCCCATTGTTGTTGAAATGGTATTGTAGTACACCCCAACAAGTACGCCGGCAATCCCGGCAAGCGCTGAACCGAGCGCAAATGTAAATGAGATTACACCGTCTACGTCAATCCCCATCAGTTGAGCTGCTTGCTCATCCACGGCAACCGCACGCATGGCTTTCCCCATTTTTGTATAACGAACGATAAATTGTAATAGCACCATTAAGACTACGGTCACTCCGAAAATCAAAATTTGCTTTCCATTCACAGAAACGTCTCCGAATAATGTAATGGTTTCAGTTCCGAAGTCTGAAGGAAACGGACGAGATTCCGCTCCAAAGAAATAACTCATTGCATTTTCTAATAAGAAAGACACCCCGATCGCCGTAATCAACGCAGCTACACGAGTCGAATTACGAAGCGGCTTGTAGGCCACACGTTCAATCACAACCCCTAAAACCGCACAGGCAACCATCGCTACTAAGAGCGCTACGAATACATTCATCTTCAAGACCATTACGGCAAAATATCCAATAAACGCCCCCATCATGTACACATCACCATGTGCGAAGTTAATAAGCTTAATTGTCCCATAAACCATGGTATACCCAAGCGCAATCAATGCATAAATACTTCCGACTGCAAGCCCGTTTACCAATTGTTGAACTAACAACTCCATATATTTTCTCCTTTCAACTCTATCCTTATCTAGTGGAAAAGAGAGGCAGAAGTCCCCTTCGTGCCTCTCTTGACAAATACTGTTATAACTAAAATTACTCAGCTGAGTACTCTTGAGCACTTACTTCTTGTCCGTTTTGGAACTCGATTACAACTGCTGATTTCACTGGTGTGTGGTCTGCACCCATTGAGAATGTACCTGTTACACCGTCGAAGTCTTTTGTTTCTGCTAACGCTTTTGTGATTGCTTGAGGATCCGTTGAGCCAGCAGTTTCGATAGCTTTCATTAACAATTGAGTTGCATCATAACTTAAAGCAGCAAAAGTATCTGGGTTTGAACCATATTTTTCTTTGTACGCTTGAACGAACGCTTGAACGTCTGCATCTTCACTTAATGTTGAGAAGTGTGAAGTGTAGTAAACGTTAGAAAGGTTTGAGCTGCTTCCTGCTAATGCTGCTAACTTGTCACTTGAAAGTCCGTCCCCACCAACGATTGGTTGAGTGATACCCATTTCACGTGCTTGTTTGATGATTAGACCAACTTCTTCATAGTAACCAGGAACATATAATACATCGAAGTCTTTAGATTTCAATGTTGTTAACACTGCTTGGAAGTCTGTGTCTTTTGATTGGTAATATTCACGAGTAACGATTGTTCCACCGATTTTGCTGTCAGTGTAAGTTTTTTCAAAGGCATCTGCTAATCCTTTAGAGTAGTCATTACCTGTATCTTGTAAGATGGCTACTTTAGCATTTCCGAATTTCTTGTTTACGAAGTTCGCTCCTACAACCCCTTGATAGCTGTCAGAGAAACATACACGGAAGATGTATTCATATACTGAAGATGCATCTTCTGCGTTTTTCAATGTCACGCCGTCCCCTGTTGTTGCTGGGAAGACTGTTGGGATTTTTGCTTGTTCGTTTACTGGGATGGATACGGAAGCATTCCCTGTTGTTGCTGGTCCGACTACGCCAACCACTTTCTCAGAAGCTAATTTCTTCGCAACAGAAGCCACTTCAGTTTTGTCGGATTTGTTATCGTATGAAACGTATTGTAATTTCTTATCTAATAACGTCCCTTTTTGTTCAACCGCTAATTGAGCTGCGTTGTTCATGGAAGTCCCGTAAGTCGCTACGTTCCCTGTTAACTCGAAGTTCCCTCCGATTTTGACTGTATTACTATCTGCTGCGTTTCCACAACCTGCTAAAATTGCTGCAACCACAGCGCCTAATGTGAATTTTTTTAATTTCATAAGATTCCTCTTTTCATGGATGAATTTTTTCAACTTGATAGCAGTATATAATATTCTGACAATTCATGCAACAAAAAAGAATAATTTTTTGAAAAAATATTTTTGCTTTCATATACAGCGTTTTCATTTTCATGTTTAATGAGTTTATTCTATCTATTTCAGTTGAAAATAGATACAAATTACCCTTAAAGTGTGATATATTGTTATTTAATAAATAGTGTGTGACACAACTAACATGAAAAGGGAGAAAGAAATGAGAGCATTACTTTCAAAAAATCAAAACCGACAAATTGATATTGTCGACTATTTAGTTCAGGCAAATGGCTGGGTTCATATCGACGAACTCGCAAAACATTTTAAAGTTTCTACTCGCGCTATCAAAATTGACCTCGCCTTTTTACGGGATAAAATCGATGGGTTAGACATCTTGTTCTCCACTAACGGCGTGCGTATTGAATTACCGCGAAACTTAAGTACGGAAGTCGTCTATCCTTATTATTATTCACATTCTATTTGCTACGAAATTCTGGAACAATTATTCTTACACGAAGAAACCACTGTTGCAGAAATGACACAAAAGCTATTCATTACGACTTCAACCTTGAATCGTTACATTCAAAAAATCAACAATAACTTAAAGAAGAAATTCGATTTCCAAATCTCGAAGAAAAACTTGCAATTCGTTGGGAACGAACAAGATATCCGTTTCTTCTTCGTACAATACTTTGCAGAAAAGACTGGCTTCTTCGAATGGCCATTCGACTTTGTAGATGAAGCTTCTCTTGAAAAAATTCTCGTCGACCTCTTTAAGTCGTCGAGCTTCCCACAAAGTTTTGAAGGCTATCGTGTCTTCAAGATGATTTTCACGGTTAACTTCTTCCGCGCTTATCATGGACATTTTGTACAAAACATCGAAGCGAAAGATAAATTCTACGATTATTACAACCAACTAGACGGCTTAGACGAAATCGTAGAGCAATTCGTCAAAGAAACTGGATTAATGGTAACTCCAGAAATCTTAGAACAATCATTCTCGATTTTCTTACAGCCTCACTTCTTCTTAAACCTAGAAGAGTTCTCAGCGGCAAGAAAAGAAAATGTGCGAGACCGACTTTCTTTCGATACATTAGTGACGAATATTCAAAGTTTAGAAAAACGCTACGGCTTGAAATGCGAGAACTATGATTTACTATTGTGGCACTTACACAACACTTCTCAATTAGAACGAATCGAAGTGCACTCAGACTTTATCTTATTCGATAAGAAAAAACCATTGATGAACTTCTTCAAGTCGCTCTCACCTGAGTTCTACAATGATGTTGCAGCGCTTCTGGAGCAATACCAGCAAGAAATTAAAAACGTGAAGCGTCAACGAAATATTTCGCACTTGATTTACACGTTCTATACACACTGGGAAGGTCTAGTTTCTCAACTACAAGCGAAACAGGAGAAAATCAAAGTGCTTATCTTAAACGACTTCGATGAGTACTATCCAAAATTCTTGGCTTCTTATTTAGAACAAAATGCTGCCAACCGTTTCGAGTATCATACGTATGATGATTTAGAAATCTCATTAGACCTACTTGAAAAGACAGAATACAAGGTAATTTTAAGTAACTTCGCTATTCCAAAAATTAAAGGAAAGACGGTCATCTGTTCTCAAGATTTAAGCATGATCGATCTTGTAAATGAACTAAACAAACTATAAAGCAACCTCCTCTGCAGCAAATGCAGGGGAGGTTGTTTGAGTTAAAAGAAAATCGAATTTTTTTGCAAAAAAACCAGTGCTAGAAACCGCGGTGTTATCGCATTTTTGCAAAACAACAAAATAAAGCATGATTCCCGCTCCTCCAATAAAACGGTTCAGAAATGGCATAACGACGGGATTTATGGAGAAGAAAAATGTTCTACTATAAATTGCCCGAAATTCACTTATAAGTGAATTTTGGGCAACGAGATTCCGCACATAAAAAAATTGCTTGGAGAATGCTCTCCAAGCATTTTCTATTTCCATTATTTCACTTCTGTATAACCGATGGCTTCTAATTTTTGAGTTGCTGTAGAAAAATCCGCAAACGTTGTTGAAATGACACGTGCGTCTTTAATTTCCATCTTGCCCTCTTCATTCGTTATAAGATTTGTAAATCCAACCGCATACACATTTTTGAATCCGAAGCTAGTTTCCACTTGAAGCGTCATTACTAAGTTCCCATTACCGCAAACAATATCATCCGCATACGAATATGAATTATCCACATTATTCGCTAGACCACGATAATAAGTTTTATCAAATGTTATCTTATCATTTCCGCTAAATTTCTTATTCACTTCTTCTTTTAGTTTTGCAATAATTTCGTCTTTGTTCTTAACGTCATCAAGTTTTTCAGCAACTGTCTTCAATCCTTTAACAGGAAGTGTGAAGCTTCCGTCGCCTTCTAATACATAACCTCTGTCTTCTAATAGGCTAGTGAAATTACCGTCTAACACGATTTTGGCATCTTTTCCGTTTTCTAATTTGCCATCGTTTTCAACTTTGAAACGTAAGAATGACAATTTAGAATCTGTTACATGAACTTCTGCACGACACCTTTGTTAAAGCCTTCCGCTTCTAATGAAGTGATTTTCGCTAATTCTTCAGCCGTTAATTTTTTCGCTTCTTTTAAGCCGCTTACTTTCACTTTTGTTTCTTTTGGAAGGTGAAAGTATTTTTCAGCATCTTTATCTGAAGCGAAGGTGAAAGTAATTTCTTCGTCGTTTGATAATCCATCCGTCTTGCTTGGTGTTACTTTCACTTTTGTTGCAGCAACACGAACTTCTGCTTCTGTTTTCGCATCTGCTTTAGGGTTTGCAACTAAGAACTCTTTTACTAACTCTTGAGTATCTACTTGATATACAAGTTCCCCTTTTGTATCTAACCCAGTAAAAGTTGTTTTGATGGAGTCGCCAGCGTCTACTTTTTTTACTCCACAAGCCGCAAGTAATACAGTTGCTACTAAACAAAATAATGTTAACAGTCTTTTTTCATGATTCCCTCCTGAAAAGCTTTTCTATTATTTGATTACTTTCACCATTATAAGTTCTGTTACATAATTTTTTAATATCATTTCGTATCGACTTGCTCTTCTTTTCCGTTCATGCTAAGGTGAATCTAACGAATTTTTATACTCGTCGGAGGCTTTATGAATCAAAAAATTCCTGTATGGAAAACCATCCGCTTTACATTAGGCAATTTAATGCAAAATAGCTGGATGTATTTACGTAATTCCATCTTCTTACAATTTTTTATTTCCGTGTTTGGATTCGGATTTTTAACACTGATTTTTCGCGGAATGCTCTTTATCACCGGGCAATCCAATTTAAACTTCTCGAATTTTAAGACTGTGTTATTAAGCCCACGGTCTATTCCATTATTACTTTTATATTTACTTGCATTCGCGTTTCTCATCTTCATGGAGTTCTCGATTCTCATCTTCATGATTTACGGAACGATTCGAGGCATTCATTTTTCATGGCGTAGCAGTATTAAAAACGCATTTAGTGAACTCAAGCAATTATTGAACGGCCATTTTATTTCGTTCTGGCTCTATTTTTTAACACTCTTGCCGATTATTAATATTGGGGAATTAACGTTTATCTCGAAAAAAATTGTGATCCCTGAATTTATTACGGGTGAAATCACTAAGACAAGTAGCGGAATGATCTTCTACATTGGACTCATCGCTGTTCTTCTCTACCTTCATGCACGCAGCGCCCTTGCGATTCCACTTCAGATTCTTACCGACCAGCCCTTTACAAAAAATATCGTCACGAGTTGGAAGTTGACGAAGAAGAATGTTGTGCGCTTGCTCCTAATTTCAGCAGTCGTCGAAGGGGTACTAGCGATTCTCGTTATTTTTATCTCCATTGGAAGTGTCGCCCTCGTTGCATTCTTAGACCCAAACGGCTCCAATACACTTCTCTTAAGTAGCGTGTTAGCCATTGCCAAGTTGCTACAAGGCTTCATTATCCTTTATACAAAGGTCGCTACGTTTATCTTTATGACGAAAATCATTCATGACCATAAATTAGCTTCTCTTGAAGTGTACCATCATCATGAAGAGATTAAACATAAGCGTACAATCGTGACCGCCTTTGCTCTTCTCTTTGTAACAGGAAGCGGGGTTCTAACGACGCTTGCCAGCTATAGAACAGAGTCGACCAACGATCCTATCATCATCGGTCACCGAGGGTATGTCAGTGAAGCCGTTGAAAACTCGATTGAAGGATTAAAAGCAGCCAAAGAAGCCGGCGCCAACATGGTGGAGATGGATATTCTCCTCATAAAAGACAATCAATTCGTCGTGATGCACGACTATAATTTGAAACGATTAGCAGGAGTGAATAAGCGCGTTCAAGACATGACTCTAGATGAAGTTCGCGGCCTTCCCATCGAACAAGACGGATTCACGAGTCACATCCCTACTTTTGAAGAGTTTTTCCAAGCCGCCAAAGAAATCGGTATGCCACTTGTCATCGAGCTCAAACCACATGGCGGTGAGCCTGCCAATTATGTAGATCTTTTCATCGCAAAATACAAAGAGCTCGCCATCGACAATTCAAACAAAGTGATGTCACTTGATTTGAAAGTCATGGAAGAACTCGAGGAAAAAGCCCCTGAAATCACGACTGGTTTCGTAATTCCAATTCAATTTGGTGGTTTTGGAGACGCGAAGGTGGATTTCTACGTGGTGGAAGATTTTTCTTATCAGGAACTGGCGGTACTGCATGCGCAAGAAACAGGACATGAGGTGTTTGTCTGGACTATCAATACGGAAGAGGCCCTCGAGAAATACGTCGATACTCCCGTTAACGGCATCATTACCGACCAAGTCACACTCGCCAAAGCCATTCAACAAGAGCACCAAACCAACAACAGTTTAATGGACCGCTTCTTACGTACGTTGAACGTGACAGTTGCTAAATAAAATAAAAACACTACTAGCTCCTTTGGAGGCCTACATAGTAGTGAGAACAGCTGCACCGGATTGAGCCAAAGTCTCAATTCCTACCGAATTTCAAACGGACTCTAGAAAATGAATTTCCAGAGTCCGTAATTCTCTTCGGTTGCACTCGCTATTCTCACTACTATAGTCTCCAAGGAGCTTTTGTGTTTTTATTTTTGCACATTCACACTGCGAAGAAGCAGTGCATTAACTATTGTTGGGTGAAGTTTTAAATGGATTGTGAGTGCGACTTGGTCTGTGTGAAGCGTATTTCTAGATGGCAGGAAAAGGGGAAGGTACCTAGCACTTTCTGCTCCGTCGTGGCTTCCCTAGCGGAAACCTTTGAATTGATAGGCCAGTACTAGGTATGAATATTCCTTTTTCTTGTGATATAACCTTCAATTGAAAAAACACTCTATACAGAGTGTTTTTTCTTTTCATATTTGTCTTGAATTCGTAAAAGAGTGTCATCTAACTTTTTAATCACAACAGGTGTAAGTGCTAACGTAAGTAATAATATCAAAATAGAAAGCAATTCAAAATGTATAAAACATAAAAATAAAGAACCTAAATTCCAAATTACTATTAAAAATATTTTCTGAACTTTACCCATAAACAACATCTCCAGTATCATCGATTTCATAAGATATTTTTTAAACTTTATATCATCATTTCATGTTTAGCCAGATAAAATCTGGTTTATACACTTCATCTTCATAACTATTCAAAAAACTCTATGCCTCATTGCACCTAAAGTGATCAGCAACTATTTCAATTAGTCTTACTCCTTTCCTTTATATTTTATGTATACCCTAATTTTACTCCTATTCTATTCTATTTTAAAGACCTTTTTTATTTGTGGTATTGGTATTATTTACTCTGTACCTTCCAATTTCATACAACACCAAATTTACCTGCTTGTATGCCCCTTCCCCAGCGGACAAACCTTGAAACACTTGTACCATATGGAATATTTATACAAAAGCTTTGTTCCAATAAAAAGATGTACAATCTTAGAATAAAATAAGCGAAGGACTTCCCAGACTCTATAGTAAAAGTTATAAGGATTAGCAGCCGAAATGAATTAGAGGGGCACTGCGGTTTACCGCAATGCCCCTCTTTGAAGTTCGGCAGGGGTTGAGACCTTGGCTCAACCCGGTGCCCTTATAACCTTTACTATGAAGATGTCTAGGAAAGTCCGCAGCTCATCCTCCTTCGTCTCCCTTCCCCAGCGGACAAATTTTGAAATACTTGTCCATACTGGGTGGCAACTATGAGAAAAATCCAAGGGATACCGTTCAGTACAATAAATATTCAAAAACAAAAAAGCCTCTCATCGAAAAGACTGTCCACAACAAGGAATCTTTCGGATGTATAGTGGTAATCGTAAGGGAATCATAACCAATGTGAATTACTGACTCTAGGGTAACCCCGTAGAGTCAGTTTGAAGCTTGGTAGCCAGGAGACTTGTGGCTCCTGGCGGTATCCTTACATTTACCACTATACAAACAGCCGAAAGGATTCAAAAGTTGTGGAACTGCTCTTCCATATAGAGGCTTTTTAATAATTCATGATTTATTGTGAGCTACTACTTAAAGTATCTCTTGGGTTTCTTTACCCAATTTTTGTAACGCCACCCATGTATGGTACAAGTACTTCAGGGATTGTCACGCTACCGTCTTCGTTTTGATAGTTCTCAAGGATAGCTGCCACTGTACGTCCTACTGCTAGCCCTGAACCATTCAACGTGTGCACCAATTCAATCTTGCCGCTGTCTTCACGACGAAAACGAATTTTCGCACGACGCGCTTGGAAGTCCACACAGTTTGAGCAAGAACTAATTTCACGGTAAGTATCTTGCGCTGGAATCCACACTTCAACATCATAAGTCTTAGAAGCTGAGAATCCCATGTCGCCAGTACATAACACGATTGTACGGAATGGTAAGCCTAATCCGCGTAGTACATCTTCTGCGTTATCTGTCATTTTTTCTAATTCATCGAATGAATCTTCTGGTTTCGCGAATTTCACCATTTCTACTTTGTTAAATTGGTGAAGGCGGATTAATCCACGAGTATCGCGACCCGCACTACCCGCTTCAGAACGGAATGATGGGCTTAGCGCTGTGAAGTAGATTGGTAATTGCGCTTCGTCTAAGATTTCGTTTGCGTAGTAGTTTGTAAGTGGCACTTCCGCTGTTGGGATTAATGTTAAGTTGCGTTCGTCTGTTAATTGGAACACATCTTCTTTGAATTTAGGGAATTGACCTGTACCGTACATTGATTGTTCGTTAACCATGTATGGTGTGATCATTTCAGTGTAGCCATGTTTTTCAACGTGTAAATCAAGCATGTAGTTGTAGATGGCACGTTCTAGGCGAGCTCCAAGGCCTTTATAGTATAAGAAACGGCTTCCTGATACTTTAGCTCCGCGTTCAAAGTCTAAAATATCTAATGCTTCTGCCACTTCCCAGTGAGGTTTTGGTTCGAAGTCGAATACGCGCGGAGTTCCTTCACGGCGAATTTCTACGTTTTCTGTCTCGTCTGCCCCGACTGGAACGCCTTCTGCAGCTGTGTTTGGTAAGCGAGATGCGATGTATTCTACTTTTTCTTCCACTTCAGCTAAATGAGCATCAGTTGCTTTGATGTCTTCACCGACTTGTTTCATTTCGGCAATTTTCTCTGTTGCGTCTTCCTTGTTGCGTTTTAGAAGAGAGATTTCCTCTGTCACCGTGTTACGGTATTGTTTTAATTGTTCTGTTTTTGTAATGAGTGCGCGACGTTCTTCGTCTAAGTCACGTAACTCTTCTACTGTTGCGCGGTCAACTCCACGGTTTCCTAGAGCTGTAGCCACTTCTTCAAAATTTTCACGAATGCGTTTGATATCTAACATCGTTTTCCCTCCATTTTGTGTTTTCTGTATAAAAAAATACTCCGTCCCAGACAATTGTCTAAGGGACGAAGTAGAGTAATTTCTTCGCGGTACCACCCGGTTTCAATGTTTCCATTGCGCTCATTTGTGGGATAACGGTTTTCTCCGGATAGCTTAATCAATGTTTTCGCTCTCGCACCGTATGTGGATTCACTGGTCTCTCTTTACTAGTTTTCACCAACCACTAGCTCTCTACAAAAGGATCGCAGGTACTATTCATACTGTATCATTTGTCTAAAATTGTACACGTCTCTAGTGAAAAGTGCAAGCCTTTTAGCAAAAAATCCTATTCAGACGCTGCAGGCGAAAAGATACTTTGGATGTTATTCCAAATACCACCAAAGAAGTCTTGAACTTTATGAACCATTTGTTCGAGGAATCCTTTAGCTCCACGAATACTTTCTGTCACAATATTCGATGTTTCCACATCAAAAGCGGCTAAGGCTTCCACTGTCCCATGGTCTTTGCCATCGACATAACCAAGATTTTCTCCTGGCATTTCAAAGGTTAATGTTCCCACTGTTTGTCCAGCCGTAATTGGAGCTTTCACTTTCCCATCTTCTGTCTTCAACTCTTCTAATGGGGTGAAGCCGATTTTAATTTGGCTAAGTGCTGTTCCTTTTGGTACGGCTGCAATAAAGGTTTTTCCGTAATCTACGCCAAGCGTTTCTTCCGAACCACCGTCTACTTGGATTGGCGCTAAGTTTTGGACAGATTTTCCTGGCGCGCCCACGATTAACCCTTCATATTTTTTGAAAAGCTCATCTAAAATATGTCTCGTTACTTTGAAACGATTTAACGGCTCTTTAGAACCCATCGTTACGACAATGACCGAGAATCCATTCCGTGTGGCCGTCGTAGTGATAGAGGCTCCACTGGCATCACTCGTTCCAGTCTTCAATCCTGTAACCCCTTCGTATTCGAAGAGTAGTCCTGGAAGAAGGTAGTTAAAGTTGTCCATCTTCGTTGTTCCTGAACCATTTGGCCGGAATGTTTGTGTTGGAATCGATGATACTTTTAAAATCTCAGGGAAATCATTCACTAAGTTCTTTGCGATAATCGCTACCGAACGGGCTGACATGCTATTTTCATCTTCATCACCATAGGACGGATTCTTGTCTGCTCCACCGTATTTATTTGGTAAACCTGTCACGTTGATGATGGTTGCATCTTTTATGCCCCACTCATCGAGTTTTGCTTTCATTCGTTCAATCCATTTTGCTTCAGAACCACCGATATACTCGGCGACCGCTAATGTTGCGGCGTTGGCTGAATAGATGGAAATCGCGTCGAATAATTCTTTAATCGTGTATTTTTCACTTGGTAGAAGTGGCACGTTTGATAAGCTATAGTTCGCACTCAATTGATGAACACGATTGCTCACTGGAATTTGTGTTTCCCACGTTACTTCTCCATTTTTTATCGCTTCTAAAATTAAATATTGTGAAATCATTTTACTCATGGAAGCAATCCCACGAACTTCATCTTGATTGTTTTGCATCAAAATTTTTCCGCTCGTTTGCTCGATTGCAATGTAGCTTTGTACATCTTGAATCGCAGCTGCTTCCTCTTTTGCTTTTGCGTCATCTTGCGCATAAATTGCTGGTGTTACCGTTGTTGCTCCTAATGCGAAAACACTTAGTGCACAAACGATTTTCTTCACCCATGTACGAGGACCTTTCATTATTTATATCTCCTAATTTCTCTCAAATCTGCTTACTTATGTTACCCAAAATTGAGAGGAAAAACAATGGTAAACTGATTAATCTTTTATTACAAAATAAGAAAAATATTTTAATCTCATATTCGGTTTCTGTTCGAGCCTTTTTGCACATGTCCACCCCTATGCGATTCATTCTTTTTTTGATGTATTACAACGTTGTAATATTCGAAAAAAAGTACACCTATTTTTACACAGCCAAAATGAAATAAGCTCTTATCGGTTGTATTTTTTCAATTTCATAATTTTTCCTATTTTTCGTAACACTTTTAAATGTAAGCGTTTGATATACTGATTCTACAGTAATAAGGAGGGATGAAAATGAAAGTTGTAGTTGCTATCGATTCATTAAAAGGTAGCTTATCTTCACTGGAAGCCGGACAAGCCATCCAAGAAGGCGTTCGAGTGGTGTATCCAGAAGCCGATGTGGTTGTTCGTCCACTCGCAGACGGTGGCGAAGGGACCGTTGAAGCTTTAGCTGTTGGGATGGGAGGTGAACTCGTACAGGTGAGTGTCACTGGGCCGCTTGGTGAAGCAGTCACTGCCGAATACGGAATCTTAAAAGCGGATGGGACACGTCCAAAAACAGCGATTATCGAAATGTCTGCAGCCGCTGGGATTACGCTAGTTCCTGATGAAAAACGCAATCCAATGCACACGACCACTTACGGTGTCGGCGAATTAATTAAAGATGCCATCGATAATGGTTGTCGTCATTTTATCGTGGGGATTGGAGGTAGTGCCACAAACGATGGTGGTATCGGAATGTTACAAGCCCTTGGATATGATTTTCTAGACAAAGACGAGAATGCTGTTGATTACGGAGGCGCGGGTCTTCAATCGATTGCTCGCATCAAGACTGACAATGTTCTACCAGAGTTAAAAGATTGTACCTTCCGCGTGGCTTGTGATGTAACGAATCCGCTCTGTGGTCCAATGGGCTCGAGTGCCATTTACGGTCCACAAAAAGGCGCCACTCCTGAAATGGTAGAAGAACTCGACGAAGCGCTTCTCCACTATGCAGAGCTATCCAAACAAACCTTTGACCATGCTGACCGCCTCTACCCAGGTACGGGTGCAGCCGGAGGAATGGGATTTGCGTTTCTCACTTATACAAATGCAGTTCTAGAGAGCGGCATTAAGATTGTCCTTGAAGAAACGCGACTCGAAGAAGTGATGAAGGATGCCGACTTTGTTATCACTGGCGAAGGACGCTTAGATAGTCAAACTGCTCAGGGTAAAGCTCCAATCGGCGTGGCGCATCTTGCGAAAAAACATGGCAAAAAAGTGCTCGCCTTTGCAGGATGTCTCACACCGGATGCGGGTGTCTGTAACGAGAACGGAATCGATGCCTTCTTCCCTATTTTACGAAGAGTCATTACCGTTCAAGAAGCGATGGAAAAAGAAACTGCGCGCGAAAATATGATTCGTAGCGTAGAACAAGTATTTCGTTTAATTCAATCAATTCAATAGGAGGAAACTAAAATGACAGCACCAACCTTTTCAACATTAGGGGCCTTAATTGGGCTCGTACTTGCCATTATTTTAATTGTTAAAAAAGTTCATCCAGCCTACAGTTTAATCTTCGGCGCTCTTATCGGGGGATTAATCGGTGGAGGTGGCCTAACAGATACTGTAAAAGCCATGGTTACCGGCGCACAAAGCATGATGTCTCCTGTCCTTCGTATCATGACGAGTGGGATTTTAGCTGGGGCGCTCATTAAGACTGGATCGGCTGAAACGATTGCCGATACGATTGTTAAAAAACTCGGTCAAAAACGTGCGATTGCAGCGATTGCGATTGCGACCATGATTATTTGTGCCGTTGGGGTCTTCATCGATATTGCCGTTATCACAGTAGCTCCAATTGCCATCGCCATTGCCAAAAAAGCAAACCTTTCAAAAGCAGGGATTTTATTAGCGATGATCGGTGGAGGAAAAGCCGGAAATATCATTTCACCAAACCCAAATACGATTGCCGCATCCGAAGCGTTCGGAATCGACCTTACAGCATTGATGGTGAAAAACATTATTCCTGCCATTGTTGCATTATTCGTGGCGATTATTCTAGCAGGATTACTAGCTAAAAAAGGCGGCGCTCATGAATTTGACGGCATAGACGAATCTGGAACAAGTGGCGTGTCTCTCTCCTTCTTGAAAGCCATGCTTGGACCAATCGTTGTTATTGCTCTTCTTGCATTACGTTCGTTAGCTAACATTAGTGTAGACCCGTTAATCGCACTTCCTCTTGGTGGATTAGTGACCATTCTTGTAACAGGCCATGCGAAAAACACAGTTGAATTCACTGAATTTGGTCTTAGCAAAGTCATTGGCGTATCGATTCTGTTAATCGGTACAGGTACCATCGCTGGAATTATCAAAGCTTCCGCATTACAAGTCGATATGATTACTCTTCTTGAAGCCATGAACATGCCAGCCTTCGTCTTAGCTCCACTTTCTGGTATTTTAATGGGGGCTGCGACAGCTTCAACGACTGCTGGTTCAACCATTGCGTCTCAAACCTTCTCAGGTCCATTGACAGCAGCAGGCGTTCCAGCCGTATCAGCAGCAGCGATGATTCACGCAGGAGCAACCGTGCTCGACTCACTTCCACATGGTTCATTCTTCCATGCAACAGGCGGTTCTGTCTTCATGGCGATTGAAGATCGTATGAAATTAATTCCTTACGAAGCCATCGTTGGCTTATCTAGCACGATTGTCGCAACAATCCTTTACTTAATCGGCTTCTAAACACAAAATAAGACTAGGCTTTCACCTAGTCTTATTTTTTTGTTAAAATCCTGGATGTTCTTTAAGGAAAGCTTCTTCTTCTGGAGTTGAAGTTCTTCCAAGCACACGATTGCGATGAGGATATCTTCCAAAACGCTCGATGATTTCTCTATGAGCCAGTTCGTACTTCTTACGGCGCTCAAGTCCTGGTTCATCAAACCATTTCGAAGCCCACTCATGCACCTCTATTGACTCCGAATGCATAAAAGGCATCACCACAAAGCTACGTTCTTGAATAGAAAACTCATCCCAATAAGGTAAGGCTTCTTTTGCTAATTCTACTGCCAATTCATCTGCAGCAAAAGCCTTCGCATCATCCCGAAACATATTTCTAGAAAACTGGTCTAGCACAATAATTTCAGCTAGACGCCCCTTTGCACTCTTACGCCAGGTTGCAGTTTCACCATTAAGAATGGCTTCGTACGTCTCCAGAAATCGAGTTCGAATGGTCGCGTCGAATTCTTCTGATTTTTTAAACCAGTCAGAAGGTCCGCATTCCACAAACCAAAAATCAAGCACTTCTTTAGGAGCAACAATCATTATTCCACCGCTGCTTTCTTTGTTTTTTCATCCAATTGATCATTCATACGTCCGTATTTATACCCTTGAAGATCCACAGTTACAAATAAGAATCCCAAATCTTGCATCATCGCATTAATTTCTTCGTGATTCTTTACAAGTTTTTCGATTTGGTCTGCGCCCACTTCGATACGCGCCAAGTCTTGATGCACACGTACACGAACGGGTTCAAACCCACGTTTTGTAAAGTATTCTTCTGCCTTGAAGACCGCTTCTACTTTTTCAGGTGTGATACGAGTTCCATATGGGAAACGAGATGCTAAACTACAAGAAGGAGTCTTGTTCCAATTCGTTACCCCTGCACGTTTGGCTAGTTCACGAATTTCAGATTTATATAATCCTGCTTCTTGTAAGAGACTGCGCACGCCTTCTTCATTACGCGCCTTCACGCCTGGGCGATAGTCATTGATATCATCCATAATCAATCCGTCTGAAAGTACCGTAAACCCTTCGCTTTCTACATTCTTTTTAATCGTTTGGTAGAGCATTTTCTTGCTATAGTACCAGCTGTTCGGTGTATTCGAGGCGATATGCGGATCGGATAATTCTTCCATTTCAAGTCCTAACACACGCGCTCCCATTTCCGTTCCAAGGTCAATCGCTTCACTAAATTCGCGGTCTGAGAACAATTCAGAGTTCACTACTGCGGCGATAACATTATCACGGCCTAGCGTATCTACAGCGATTTTTAATAAATAACTACTATCGATGCCTCCAGAGTAAGGAACGACGATTCTTCCTACTTCTTTCAACAACTCGCGTAGTCGTGCTTCTTTTTCATCCATTCTCGATTCCTTCTTCCTCTACTAGAAACTTTCGCGTCCTGTAAATTCTTCTAAATAGGCCTTATCCAAAACCACTAATTTTTGATTGTGAATTCTTACAACGCCTTCTTCTTTTAAGTCATGAATAATACGGTTGACACTATTGCGTGTTGAAATCCCGCAAAAACCTGCGATATCTTCGTTTGTAACGGTAAAATCAATCAACACACCGTCTTCAACCTCTACGCCAAATTGATGCATCAATTTATATAGGAAGGAACAGACCGCTCCTTTTTTCCCATGCATAGTCATATATTGCAATGACTCAATCGTTTCAGATAATTTATCACGGTAATACTCACGAACGTAATCTTGTAACTGTTGGTCATTTTTTACATATTCCCAAAACTTAATCCGTGGAATACGGTAAAATGTCGCTTCTTCACTTTCGATGCGGACATTAAAGGGTGCAGAGGTGTAGTTGGATACTTCGTCGCGTACTAATGACACGATATCAACCGGTGTCACATACTCTAAATTAAACTCGCGACCATCTTTCATAATGATACTAGTCTTTACAACCCCATCGATTAACACATATGTGTACGCTTGTTCCAAACCACGGTAAGCTAAGTACATATGTTTTTTCTTCTTTATAATAGGGGTATTTTCTTTTTCTAAAAAGTTGATTAAATATTGCTCGTTGTTCAAATTGAACACTCCTCTGATCTGAAATCCTATACACACTATTATCATCTTATCATAAAAAATAACGTTAACAAATGTTACTAACGTTTGAGATTTTTTCTAGTATTATTTTGTGTATACTTTAATCGTATATAAATTTAAAGGAGATGTTATCATGGTTGAAATTAAACTACCTTATGACAAAAAAACGATTACTGCTGTAATTCCTGACAAAAACTTTGCTGGATTACTCGAATCTAAAGCTGAAAACTACCACAATCCACTTTCTGAACAAGAAACTGTTGAAAAATCAATGGACAATCCAATTGGTAGCCAAACTTTAGAAGAATTAGCAAAAGGAAAGAAAGACATCGTGTTAATCAGTTCTGACCATACACGTCCAGTTCCTTCTCATATCATCACACCAATCATTTTACGTCGTATCCGTAGTGTAAACCCAGATGCACGTATTCGTATTTTAGTAGCGACTGGTTTCCACCGTCCTTCAACACGCGAAGAATTAATTAATAAATACGGTCAAGAAATCGTAGACAACGAAGAAATCGTCATGCACATTTCTACAAACGACGAAGACATGGTTAAAATCGGTCAACTACCTTCAGGTGGTGACTGCATCATCAACCGTATCGCTGCTGAAGCAGACTTATTAATCGCAGAAGGATTTATCGAAAGCCACTTCTTCGCTGGATTCTCTGGCGGACGTAAATCAGTACTTCCAGGTATTGCTTCTTATAAAACAATCATGGCAAACCACAGTGGTGACTTCATCGATTCAGAAAAATCTCGTACTGGTAACTTAGACCATAACCCAATTCACGAAGATATGTTATACGCAGCACGTACTGCAAACTTAGCATTCATCGTAAACGTCGTATTAGATGGTGAAAAACATATTATCGGTTCATTTGCTGGGGACATGGTTGAAGCGCATAAAGTGGGTTGCGAATTCGTTCGTGAATTAGCGCATGTAACTAAAATCCCTTGTGATATCGCCGTTTCAACAAATGGTGGTTTCCCATTAGACCAAAACATCTACCAAGCGGTTAAAGGAATGACTGCTGCCGAAGCTACAAACAAAGAAGGCGGCGTAATTATCATGGTTGCTGGATGTCAAGATGGTCACGGTGGTGAAGGTTTCTACCGTAACTTAGCTGACGTTAAAGACCCTAAAGATTTCTTAGACCAAGCGATTAACACTCCAAGACTTGAAACAGTTCCAGACCAATGGACTTCACAAATTTTAGCGCGTATTCTAGTGCACCACCGTGTAATCTTTGTTTCTGATTTAGTAGATCCTAAATTAATTACAAATATGCATATGGAATTAGCGAAAACATTTGACGAAGCTCTTGCACGTGCCTTCGAACTTCAAGGAGCAGACGCAAAAGTTACTGTAATCCGCGACGGATTATCTGTCATCGTTGAAGATAAATAATATGAAACAAGAAGAAATTCTACAACAAGTTAAAGATGGACGCCTCTCAATTGAAGAAGCGTCCACTCTTTTGAAAGGAATTGAAGACATTGGCTATGCGGCCATTGATCTTTCACGCCAAAAACGCAATGGCTTTCCAGAAATCATCTATGGTGAAGGAAAGAATATTGAGCAATTAAAAGGCATCATTTCCGCAATGAATGAACATAAAACAGCCATTCTTGCGACACGCGTAAACGCTGAAAAAGGAGAAGCTCTGTCACTGGCTTTCCCTGAAGGTGTCTACGAACCGCTTGGACGTACCTTCGTCCTCAACCCAATCGCACCCAAACATGAGCACTACATCGCAGTTGTCACAGCCGGCACAAGCGACATTCCCGTTGCCGAAGAAGCAGCTGTCACTGCTGAGACTTTCGGAAATCATGTGAAACGCATTTACGATGTTGGAGTTGCTGGAATTCACCGCCTCTTCAACCGCCTCGAAGAGATTCAAGGTGCTAGCGTCGTGATTGTAATCGCGGGTATGGAGGGCGCTCTTGTCAGTGTGGTTGGCGGATTAGTCGACGTTCCTGTAATTGCCGTTCCAACTAGTATCGGCTACGGAACGAATCTTCAAGGCGTTACCACTCTACTAAGTATGCTTACTTCTTGCGCAAGCGGCGTTACTGTCGTCAATATCGACAATGGCTTTGGCGCAGCGTACTCTGCTAGCATGATTAACAACATTCGAGGAGGACTCGCATGAGCACATTATTTTTAGAGCCATTTTCTGGGCTGAGCGGTGATATGTTAAATGCTCTCCTACTCGATTTAGGAGCCGACCGCAACCATCTTGAAGAAGCCCTTAAGACGATTTCGCTCGACGGCTATCATCTTCATGTAGACCGTATCGCAAAAAGTAGTATTTGGGGAACTGACTTCGACGTGCATATGGAACACGGTGAAAAAGACCATGGAATCGCTGGTGACTTTGATCATCATCACCATCATGACCATGAACATGACCATGAGCACCATCATCACGAGCACGAACATGAACACGCTCATTCACATACGCACGCAGAACACACACATGCACACACTCATTCCCCTGAGCACGACCATGAACATACTCACGACGGTCATTCTCATGAACATACACATAGTCATCATCACCACCACGGAGAAGTTCGTGGGTTGAAAGAAATTGAAACCATTATTCTTTCAAGCGGCGTCAGTGACTTTGTAAAAGAAAAAAGTTTGGAAGTATTCCGTGATATCGCACATGCGGAAGCAAATGTACACCAAATGCCTGTAGAGGAAATTCATTTCCACGAGGTTGGCGCAACAGACTCTATCATCGATATTATGAGTTTCTTCATTCTTTGGGAAACGCTCGATATTGATATGATTTATAGCACTGCTGTCACTGAAGGTAGCGGTACGATTACCGTTGCACATGGAGTCATGCCTGTACCAGTTCCTGCCGTGATGCAATTAAGACTTGGAACAAGCATTCCATTCTCACAAGACTTTGATATTCATACGGAGCTTGTGACACCAACTGGCCTTGCTCTGTTTAAGGCTATTCATCCAGTATTTGCACAACCTTCCAACCTAACTGCGACTAAAGTAGGTTACGGTTTTGGAAAACGGGACACTGGTAAATTCAATGCGTTACGCGGAACACTCTTAGAGAAAACAACTCATTCTCATCAAGTAGTCACTTCCAATAACGATGCAATCATTCAAATCGATACAACCATCGATGACCAAAGCGGCGAGGCGCTTGGCTACATCATGAGCCTTTTATTAGAGGAAGGAGCACTCGATGTCCACTACACTCCCGTTTATACAAAGAAAAACCGTCCGGCAACACATCTCACCCTTCTCATTCAAGAAGGAGACCTAGAACGGTTTACAACGATTTTATTCGAACAAACTTCAACGATTGGCTTTCGTTATCAAAACGTGGAACGGAAAGTCATGACGCGCACTTTCGAAACCAAACAAACGAACCTTGGAGCTGTGAAAGTAAAGCAAAATCAATACGGAAGTTTTACAAAATCAACATTAGAATATGAAGATTGTGCCAGAATCGCCCAAGAAACAGGATTATCGATTCAAGCCGTCTATCAACAATTAACAAAAGAATTAGATTAAGGAGAATCAACCAATGAATCAATCATTTATGCATTTATTATCATCAGAATTTATGGGAACAGCCCTCATGATTATCTTCGGGGTCGGCGTACACTGTGATGACGTCTTGAAGAGAACAAAATACGCTGGATCAGGTCACTTATTCGCCATCACAACATGGGCATTCGGGATTACTGTTACTTTATACATCTTCGGCGGTGTAAGTATCAACCCTGCAATGGCGCTTGCTAAAGTTATTCTTGGTGTATTACCTGCAGAATACTTCATCCCTGTTGCTATCGCTCAATGCTTAGGAGCTTTTGTTGGTGCAGTTATCGTATGGTACATGTACGCTGACCACTTCACTGCTTCTGAAGGTCTTGTAGATGGCGTTGCAATCCGTAACATCTTCTCAACAAACCCTAGCATCCGTAACTTACCACGTAACTACTTCGTCGAAGCATTTGCAACTTTCATTTTCTTAACAGCGATTTTAGCAACTGAAAATGTAGACAAAGAATTATTACCAATCGTGGTTGGTTTAATCGTATGGGCTGTCGGTATGGGTCTTGGAGGTACAACTGGATTCGCGATGAACCAAGCTCGTGACTTAGGACCTCGTCTTGCTTACCAATTATTACCAATCAAAAACAAAGTGGATAACGACTGGCAATATGGATTACTAGTTCCTGGTACTGCTCCATTCGTTGGTGCTGTATGTGCTGCATTCTTTGTTCGTTACTACTTAGGTTACTTTATGTAATATTTATTTTAGTAAAAATAGAAAAGGTACAAGAGAATTTCTCTTGTACCTTTTTCATTTATAAAAAACAGCCGACTATTTCTAGTCAGCTGTGTCTTGTTTACTTGCGTCTATAATTTTCTTACGGTAATCCTTGTTCCGTCTTAGCGTGAAATAGTCTGGAACGGGATCTTGGCCACCTCTTATAAATGGATGGCATCTACAAATGCGTCCGCACCCCATCAGCACGCCTTTAAGCGCACCATGTTTTTCAACTGCCTGAATCATATAGCTCGAGCAAGTTGGTCTATAAATACATGAAGGTGGGAATAATGGAGAAATCCACTTTTGATATCCACGCACCAATGCAATCATGATTTTTTTCATTTCTATACTGCTTTCTTAATTGAATAATCTGAAGAAGGCTTGTACTCCTTCTGCTGCAATCAGTGTATAAACGTATAATGTGACTGGTTTTGCGACTAAACAAATGGCCACGAATTTCTTAAAGGTCATATGACTAAGCCCTGCAACCATACATAGGAAATCATCTGGGAATCCAGGAAGAACCAGAGCCCAAAAGAAGAAGCGCTCGAAATGCTTCCCTTTATCCAAATAACCGATGTATTTATTATACGTATCATCATCTACGAACGCCTTCGCCAACGTCTCCCCGTAGCGACGCGCTAACCAGAAGTTGATACAAGAACCAATCATGATTCCCACAAAATTATAAATCCAACCGTGAAGAGGCCCGAATACGATATGCCCGATGACACAGGTTAAGCCCCCCGGAATAATCGGATAAACCACTTGCGTAATTTGAATCAGGATGAAAATCAAAATCCCTACCCATCCAGAATGGGCAATGCTATCACGGAATGGTCCGTCTATAGCAAAATAATTATTTTTGGCCACGAGCCATCCTAAAATAATCGTTAAAATAATCCCGATAATCGTTACGATACGAATGATTTTACGATTGAGTTCTATTGCTTTTTGAGTGTCCACGATTTACTCCTTTTTGTTATTACATGCATTATATCAGAGATTGCTAAAAGTTCCTTAGCAACTTTCTTAGATTTTGTTTAAGATTCATTCTCTTCTAAATTCCAAGGCTTCACAACCGTGATATGTTCCATCAAGGCTTCTTGTCGACCCAGTTGCTCCAAGCGGGCCTTACGACGTTCTTCATAGCCGCTGCAGATGAATTTCTCTTCATCGGTTTCTGGAACGATGGCATCCACTGTAAAATCCGTTTCGCCTTCACGAGGAAGGGCCACAAATGTCCAAAAGCTTGTCGCCGCTAAATAGCGTTCCCCGTTCAAGACATCTTCTCCAACCACTTTACAGAAGACTTCCATACTCTTCTTCCCTGTCCCTGAGATATAGGTTTCCACGCAGACAGAATGTCCTAATGGGAGTGGTTTTAAATAATTCATCGCGTCCACTGAAGCCGTTACCGCAAGACGACGGCAATGACGGGATACAGTAATTGACGCACAGTCATCAATAATTCGTGTTAAATTCCCTCCGAATAGCGTATTATGCATATTCACATCGAACGGAAAAATTCTACGCGCTTGAATCGCACGTGTTTGGCTACAGGTTTTTGTACTCATTTGATTAGCTCCTTGGATAGTTTACTGCTCTATTCTACCATGAAAGTTCAAAGACACTCAAATGATGATTTCGGATTGAATGATTATTGCTGAACGTTGCACCGATTCGACCCTTAAATAGGGAGTAAGACCAAAGACAAAACAGGACTCACAGTGTGAGTCCTGTTTCATTTAGTGGTTTCAAATCCTTCGCACTGTGAAGGATTTCCGCAAGGATGATTAGGATTAAGCAAATCACGAGTGATGAAGCTTAATTCAATCATCTACTGCGTCTAACTTTATAAAGTACTTTAAATTTTCCGCCCACTAAGAGCACTAACCATATTTGTTATTTTTTCTTTGCACGTTTTGCTTCGTGGATGAGCTTTAATGCTCTCTTTCTTGTTTTGATGTTTGGGCTCTTCATTTGACGATAAGCCGTTGCTAAATCTTGTTTCATTGACAGTACCTCCTCTTCTACCAGCTTGCTTTTTGAACGCCTGGAATCAACCCTTGATGCGCTAATTCTCTAAACTTAATACGAGACATTCCAAATTTACGCATCACGCCTCTTGGTCGACCATCGATTGCATCGCGACGGTTAAGACGGTTCGGATTGGAGTCTTTAGGGAGTTTGCGTAGCCCTTCAATGTCTCCAGCTTGCTTTAATGCATAGCGTTTTTCAGCGTAACGTTCGATGAGCGCTTGCTGCTTTTGATATTTTGCAATTTTAGATTTCTTTGCCATTTTCTTCTCTTCTTTCTAAATCGAAATAATTACGTTTTACATTATATCCATTGTTCTCTTTAAAATCAAGTGGTTTACTCCAACAAAAAAGAGAGCTTTTTCAAAGCTCTCTTTTTCTTCTCATTCAATTCTCAAATTAGTCAATTCCAACTTCTTTACGAACGACATCAGCGATACGTGTTACGTAGTCGTGAACAAGTTCATCCGTGGGTGCTTCAACCATGACACGAACAAGCGGCTCTGTACCACTTGGACGTACAAGAACTCGTCCGTTCCCAGCCATCTCTGCTTCTACAGTATCAATGACTTCTTTAATGGCTGGAACTTCCATAACACCATTTTTATCACTCACACGGATATTCACTAATTCTTGTGGATATGTTGTCACTTCACTTGCTAATTCGCTTAATTTCTTGCCAGTTTGTTTCATGACATTCATTAATTGAATTCCTGAAAGTAAGCCGTCCCCTGTTGTGTTTAAATCAAGGATGACGATATGTCCTGATTGTTCTCCACCGAAGTTGTAGTTGTTTTTACGCATTTCTTCAACAACGTAACGGTCACCTACAGCTGTTTGAAGGGCAACCATCCCTTCCGCTTCTACCGCTTTATGGAATCCTAAGTTACTCATAACTGTTGATACGATGGTATCTTTGCTTAGAGTTCCTTGGTTCTTGAAGTGTTTACCTAGGATGAACATGATTTTATCGCCATCGACGATTGTTCCATTTTCATCCACTGCGATACAGCGGTCGCCGTCTCCATCGAAGCTTAATCCGATGTCAGCGCCCGTTTCTTTCACGAATGCCACTAACGCTTCTGGATGTGTTGATCCAACACCGTCGTTAATGTTGACGCCATTTGGTTTGTCTCCCATTGTGTAGAAGTCTGTGTCTAAGTCAGCGAATAAACGTGTTAACATTGAAGCCGTTGCTCCGTTTGCTCCGTCTAGCGCTACTTTCATTCCAGATAAAGAATCTACCGTATTTTGTAGGAATTGGCTATATTTCAACGTTCCTTCTAAATACTCATCCACTGTTCCTAATGCATCTGTTGAAGGACGTGGTAATGTATCTTCGTCTGCATCTAATAATGCTTCGATTTGCTCTTCCGTTTCATCCGTCAATTTGAATCCGTCTGAACCGAAGAATTTAATTCCGTTATCTTGTGCTGGATTGTGTGACGCTGAAATCATAACTCCAGCTACAGCCCCTTGCATACGTGTTAAGTACGCAACACCTGGAGTTGGAATGACTCCAAGTTGCATCACCTCAATCCCTACAGAAAGTAATCCCGCGATTAAAGCATGCTCTAATAATTGTCCTGAAATACGAGTGTCACGCCCCACTAATACGCGTGGATGTGCGTTTCCTTCTGCTTGTTGCAATAAAACATAACCGCCGTAGCGACCTAGTTTAAATGCTAATTCAGGTGTTAATTCTGCATTCGCTACTCCGCGAACGCCATCTGTTCCAAAATATTTCCCCATTGTGTTGTTCTCCTTCACCCGTTATTGGGCTTGTGTTGTTTATTCTTTTATAGTTTGTGACGTTCCTTCTGTTGTCACACTCTGAGTCGTTGAACCCTCAGTTGTTGTGAGAGAATTATCAACCACCGTAATCGTTACCTCGATTGTCTCAGGTGTAACGCTATTGACTCCTGAAGGAAGCGTCAGCGTTACTGTTTTCGTTGTTGACTGTGTAATGTTGCTCACATCTACTGCCACTGGAAGTGCTGTGATTTGGTTTAAGCTCGATTGAGCTCCTAAAATTGTAACTTGCTTAGTAGTAGAATTCAATGAATATGAATAGCCTGAAGAAGTTCCTGTCGCTGTTAAAGCAATCGGCACCGTCTTCTGACTAGAAGAAATTGGTACTCGAACTTGTACGCGTTCTGGATCAATTTTCACGGCTACAGGGTTCCCTGTCGCGTCTACGGCTTGTAATTGAGCCGTAGTTGTATAGTCTGTTTTTGTTCCTTCAGGAATCGACACATTTGCAACGACTTGTTCAACCTGATTCACAATAGAATTAGCTGCTTTTACGGTTACTGTTGCTGGTGAGGCTGTTCCTTCTCCTACTTGGTAACCATTACTAATATGAGAATCATCTGCCTTCACGACTACAGGAACTTCCTTCGTCGTAATTTTTTCGATCGTTACTTCTACCGTTTCTGGAGACACAATTCCGTTAACGCCAGTCGGTAATCCTGTCACTTCCAACGTAATCGTATGTTTTCCTTCTCCTAATTCAGACAAATTAGGTGTCTTCACACGATAGGTACCATTTCCGGTTGTGCTTAAAAGTAAACTACTAGAACCTTCAAGTCGTAATGACACAGAATCTGGTAAACCCGTTACAGCATATTCATCACTGTTGATGTCTACGTAGATGGGTACATTCGTAATCGTATTTGAACTAGATTGCGAATTCAATGATGTCGAACGTAATCCACCGTTCGCACCAGTTGCTAACATGAATAGAAAGATGGTTAAAATAAACGACATCACTAATAAGAATGATTTACGATTCATCCATTCAGCCATTTGAATGACCTCCTTTGAAGAAGTTACGTACCCAACGGACAATCGTTGGCTCTGCATCTTCTTGATCTTCTACAACTAGTTGTTCAGATAGAACGGCTACTAATTCGCTTGAACTTAACTCACGGTATAATTTCTCGCGAATCGCAACACTGACTTTCCCTGTTTCTTCAGAAATAATAATCGTAATCGCATCGCTCACTTCACTCAGTCCGATAGCGGCACGGTGACGCGTTCCTAATTCTTTCGGAATCATCTTATTTTCAGAGAGCGGTAAGTAGCACGCTGCTGCGGCAATCTTATAGTCACGAATAATCACAGCCCCATCGTGAAGCGGTGTGTTCGGAATGAAAATATTCGTTACTAACTGATTGGAGATATCTGAATGAATCGGAATTCCTGTATTGATAAATTCTTCCAAGGAATTGCCTTGTTCGATTGAAATCAACGCCCCAATACGACGTTTCGCCATATATTGAATGGCTGTATTCAGTTCAGAAATCATCACTTCTGCTTCGTTCGCACTTTCGTATTTACGAGAGAAGAAGTTTGAACGACCGATGTGCTCTAACCCACGACGAATTTCTGGTTGGAAAACGATCAAAGCCGCCACAACTCCCCATTGAATCACCAAGTTCATAATCCAGTCCAAGGTGTTTAAGCCTAGGAAGAAACTAAAAAACTTAATCGAAGCGACGGCCGCAATTCCCTTCATTAGGTTAATCGCACGAGTTCCTTTAATAATGACTAAAATATTATAGAGTATATACCACACAATCAGAATATCAATCAGATTGCGAAAACTCCCCCATGAAAATAAACTGTTCCAATTTATTTGCATAAAGTTAACCTCTCTTCCACCAATATGTACCTTTTTATTATAGCACAGATAGCCCCTAAACTAAAAAGAGCACCTTTGAACTGACAAAGAAATTTGAAACACCATTCAGCTATAAAAAAACGCCTTGCTCACTAAGCAAGACGCTTCAACTCTTATTCTGCTTCAACATTTGCAATGTAGTAAGAATAACCACCTGTCACTGCAATCAAAATAATCATAATCATCGTTGCAACAAGAAAAGCAACATTGTTTCCCATGAAGATTCCTGTAAGCATCATGAGGACACCGGCCACTACAGAGGCAATTCCGAAGAATCGTTGTGTTTTACGGAAGGCTGCGTCATTGCTTTTAAGCCATGAAGCACGGAATCCGAAGTGTTTTGAATTCTCTTTAATTTTTGGAGCTAGATTTCCAATAAGGATAAAGAATACCCCTAGAATAAATGTGATGAAGCGGCTCATTTGCGCGCCTGCTGTCATTCCGCCTAGGTATAACCAGAATTGGAAATATGCAATGACGTTCAATAACAGTAAGAGAATCCAGCTAATCGAGCTAGCCGCTCTGACATTACCCCCTGTTAGTTTTGGGGAAGCGCTCGCGATACGAATCGCAAACCCGAGAATCGCTACAAGAACTGGGAAGAGAAAGATTGAGAATCTACTTGCCGTAGCCGTTACATTTCCTGCCAAGTCCATGCGCGATACGATCGTTTCTGGTAAGAACCATACCACAAAGAGTGATACAACGAGTGGTGCGAACATCAATGCGAGATAGGCATATTTTCTAAATTGTTTTACTTGTTCCATGTTATTTTCCCCCAATAATTTGATTGATCCATACAATGGCTTCGTCCAGTACGGTCAAATTCAATTCATAATAAATAAAGTTTTTATAGCGTGTTTCATAGATTAAATCAGCGTTTTTTAGCTTTCTAAGGTGATAGGATAAGGCTTGTGGCGTCATCCCAATCATCGTGGCAAGGTCCCCGGTGTTGGTCTTCCCTTTTCGCAGGATTTCCAGGATTTGGCGACGCGTTTCATCAGAAAGAGCGGCCATTACTTCGTTCACTGCCATGATTTCATCTTCTTTCTATTTAAATTTATCTTTAATTAGAGTATACTCCTGCGATTTATAAAAAGCAATAGTTATTTAAAAATATTTTTTAATAACTATGCATATTAAAGATGATACCGAAGGAGCTTACGGATTCCTTCAGTATCATCTTTTACATTCGTTCTTCTTCTGAGTGTATTTCCGCCATTAAAGTGCGTCACTTAAGCGGGCGAACTCTTCAATCGTCAGTGTTTCTGCACGTCTCGATGGGTCAATGCCTGCAGCTTCTAACGCCTCGGCCAAGCTTTCTTTTGTATGGCTATTCCCTACATAAGCTTTGGCTAAATTATTCCATAACGTTTTACGACGTTGTACGAAACTGTTTTTCACGAGCGCGAAGAATTTCGCTTCGTCTTTCACTTCCACGAGTGGTCTCTCGCGACGTTTTAACACCAAAATCGCAGAATCTACATTCGGAGCTGGGTTGAAAACCGTCTTTGGAACGATAAATCCAATGCTTGCCTCACAGAAATATTGAATCGCAATCGTGAGCGATCCATACGCCTTAGAATTTGGCTCAGCCGTCATCCGTTGTGCCACTTCTTTTTGCATCATCATCGCAAAACCATCGATTGGCAATTTCGATTCCAATAAATTCATAATGATTGGCGTTGTGATATAGTACGGCAAGTTGGCCACGACTAATAACGGCTCGTTAATGTCGAAATGCTCTCCAATCACTTGCTCTAAGTCGACGTCCAAAATGTCGCTATGAACGACCGTTACATTATCGTATGGAGCTAATGTTTCATCGAGTACTGGCAACAAACGACCATCGATTTCAAACGCCAGCACTTGTTTGGCTTCTCTTGCTAGACGTTCCGTCAACGCACCAATCCCTGGTCCGATTTCAATGACGTTTGTCGTTTTGTCGACTCCCGCCACTTCTAGCATACGCGTTAAAATATTCGGTTCAATCAGGAAGTTTTGCCCTAGACTCTTCTTTACCGTTAGCCCATGACGTTCCATAATCTCGCGCGTTCTTTTCGGCGTCGCGATATCCTTTATTTCATTCATGTTTGTCCTCATTTTCTAAGACAGCCTCCAGTGCCGCCCTTAATTGTTCTTCTGTAATACCAAATAATTGTAATCTTTTCGCGAACTGTTTTCCATTCGTATGGCCGATTTTTAGGAAATCCGCTACCGCTTGACGTCTCGTTGCAGAATCTGGCCGTCCGATAAATCCAAGCGCCATCAGTGTCGCCTGCGAAATCCCCGCTTCTCCTGGTTCTGTGGAAATTTCATGCACCGACTCGAGTGCTCGCTGAATAGATGCGGTACTCGCATGTTCCACTCCAAGACTCTTATGATTGTCCTTTCTGACGGCTTCTGTACGTTCGATAAAGGCATGCTTTACACCGGGAACGCGTTCTTGAATAATGTTTCGAATACGAGTTCCTGGATAATCAGGGTCCGTAAATACAATCACTTCACGCGTTTGGAGCGCCTTTTGAATAAGTGCAATCGTCTCTTCATCAATCGCCGACCCGTTCGTTTCAATCGTTTCGATTTCTGGATAGATTTCTCTCAAGCGTCTTGTATCGTCGCGTCCTTCTACGACAATGACTGGATTCATAACAAGCCTCTTTCTTCCATGCGGAATAGCTTGATGGCATTTTGAGTGGTTTGCTGAGCCACTTCTTCCCAAGTCAAGCCGCGTTCTTTGGCAATCGTTTCAACGACATATCTCGTATAGCCAGGTTCATTTCTCTTTCCACGGAAAGGCACCGGTGCTAAATACGGCGCATCGGTTTCCACTAATATACGGTCGAATGGGACTAATTTGGCACATTCACGAACTTGCGGCGCATTTTTGAACGTCGTCACACCGCTAAAGGAAATATGCATGCCTAAATCCAAGAAACGCTTCATAAATTCCACATCACCATTATAACTATGCATAATGCCCCCGATGTCTTGAATGCCTTCTTCTTTTAGAATCTTGTAGCAATCTTCTGTCGCATCGCGGTTATGAATCACAATCGGTAATTTCATTTCTTTAGCAATCGCGATTTGGCGACGGAACACTTTATCTTGTTCCTCGGGCGTGGAATCTTTCCAATAATAATCCAGTCCCATTTCCCCCATCGCTACTACTTGCGGATGCGTTAGACGTTCCTGTAGCCATTCTTCGATTTCTCTATTATAGCGATAGGCTTCCGTTGGATGCCATCCAATAATCGAAACGATTTCTTTAAACTCTTCGCTAAGCTCCAGACTTCGCGTAATCGTATCCGTATCGAATCCCACAACCGCAAAACGCGTCACCGCTAGTTCCTTAGCACGCGCGATGACCTCTTTTTCTTCTCCTTCAAACGCAGATACATTTAAATGCGTATGCGTATCAAAAATCATAATTTCGCCTCTTATCTTGTTGCGCCATTTAAGAATGGGTTTGTCGCAATTTCATCTTTTAGCGTCGTTGGTTCCCCATGCCCTGGGAAAATCACTGTTTCAGCAGGTAATGGTAATAAGTATTTGTGGATTCCTTCCATTAACTCTTTATGGCTTCCGTATGGGAAATCACTACGTCCAACGCTGCCTTTAAACATCACGTCCCCACCGATGACGAATCCATTTTCTCTGAAAATGAAGATTGTTCCACCAGGTGAGTGCCCTGGAATTTGTGCTAATTCTGGTTCAAAGCTTCCGATTTTCCATTTTCCCATTTCTTTAGGGAAATAACCGTCTGCTGGCTTCACTGTAATATTTTCGCCAGAGTAGTATGAACGGTTCAATTCAGGATCGTGTAAGAATACTTTTTCCAACTCGTTCATATACATTGGAATATGGTATTCCTCACGAAGGGCGTCAACGGCTCCGATGTGGTCTCCGTGCGCATGCGTTAATACAATCGCAACGGGCTTCAATCCTTCTTCTTTAATCAGTTGTTTAATGTCCTCGGCTTGTGCGCCTGGGTCAAAAATCACTGTTTCTTTATTCTCATCAATTAAAAAGTAGACATTTTCTTCCAAACGTCCTACTGGAATGCTTAATAACTCCATTTGGTTTCCTCCTTTAGGTCTCCTCTTAACTCTACATAAAATAGTGAGTTCTTGCAATCAAAAAACGCCCAAGCAGCTTGCTCGGACGTCTGTTGATTAATCATTGATTAATTTTTTCAAATCGATGGCTTTGTTTAATGCCGTCATCAACGGAATACCCGCTAATAATACGACGATTTCACCAAAGAATGTTTGCGCGTAGCTTAACCAGAATGGTAAACCTAATGCTAAGTTCAATTCAATCGCTACTAAGAAAATCATTACACTGAAGACGCCTGCTATAACAAACATACGTGTTTTAACGTCTTTCACTGATTTGAAGATTAGTGCGCTGATAGCGAATGAAGCAATGGTATGCCCTAATCCGAATACTAAGTCATACCAACCTAGACCAGACGCTGACATAAATACTGAGTTGACAAGCAATACACCGGCAACCACACCGATTCCGTATTTTTTGTCAAAAGCGAATAAGTGGTTCAACATTTCCGCAATACGGAATTGAATATTTCCAAATGCCATAAATGCTGTTAATGATGTTACGACCACATATAGCGCTGCGACGATTGCGTTAATGACAATCAATTTTGTTTTTTTATTTTGCATGTTACTGCCTCCTAGTTTTTTATTGAGGGATGGTTTCGAACCTCATCGACAAAAAATCGCCACGAGCTATTGTACTACAAACCGTTCCAGATTGGTAGTCCTAGCTTAAAAAATAACTAGCAAATAAATTAATCTACTTTTAGCGTCACCCTTCTCCAATATAGTCTTTGAATTTCTTCTTGCACCGCTTGTGAGCTCCCTTGATGGACGTGACCGATTTATCGAAATGGTCCGCCATCTCCTCAAAGGTTGCACCGTCCAACACCCCTAAAAACACATCCCTTTCAAAACGGGAAAGGTGGTGGAAATATTCCTCCGTCTCTTCATGCAAGAGCACTTGCCGCTCGCACGAATCCACCGACGCAGAGAGCAATGCAAGTTCAGCCTTTTCTCCACGAACGACTAACTCGTGTGGAATGAGTCGCTGCCTATGTTCCTTGCGCAGGCACTCCACCGCCAGATTTTTCAAACAGCGCTGGTAATAGCCGGCAAACGAGACAGCATGGTTCTCATCGTACTTGTGCACCGCCCGAAGCATCATGATACGAGCCTCCTGTGCAAAATCGTCCTGATCCATTTCATGAAAAAAATAATGGTGATGAATGCTCATAATCAATGGGTCAAAACGTCTCAATAATTCGGTTATCGCTTCCTCTTCATCCTCCTTTGCTAAATGGACAACCTCCGCTAACCCTTTCTCTTCCATAATTTATCCTCCTATTTTAGTGTCAGCTCTAGTATATCCGTAGAAATACGCAAAAAACCTTGTCTTTCTCGTAGAAAAACAAGGTTAAAGATGAATTATTTGAATCGTTTATTTTGAACTCTAAATGTCGGATAAATTCCTACTCTCTTATTATAAGAACCCTACGGACTATTCTTTTTCTCCGACCTTCTTGAAATAATGAACACCATACGTTTGGAAGAAATCGACTTTCAATTGTACAAATCGTTTCAAATCCCGCAATAACTGATACAACTGCGCACGTTTTTCGAACTCCAGGCGCGTTTGTGGCAGTGGTCTTTCGCGAAAGTGTTTCAACAAGACTTCAATATCATCAATTAATTGACTCGCCGTATTTTGTTCCGCCAACTGCTGTGCGGTCTGTTTAAACATCTCTGACAGAATCGCCATCTCTTCTCCGTCCCAGCGGAACTCGTTTAAGTTGGCTGCCATGATTTCCAAGAGCTTAGTTTGATCGCGGCGCATTTCAAAATATTGATAATCGTAAGTTACTTCTTTGGTTAAATGATTCTCCGCTTCGAGTCGCACATATTCGCGTGCCTCGCTCAACTTTTCCTTCAGCAACTGAAGCACTTCGCCATCATTTTCCCCATTTCCAATCGTCAGAAATCCCGACATCTTCAAGAGGACTTCACGCATTTTATCCTCGATTTCTTCTCGGACACGTTCGATTTCTTGACGATACGATGGCATATACCAGTTCAGTAAAATGGCCACGCCTGCCCCAATAGTGACAAGTAAGAGTTCGTTGACGAAAAGGCTGGAAGTGAGTTGTTGTTGCGTCCAAAGGTGAATCACAAGGACGGTGCTTGGAGCCACGCCAATATCCACTTTTAAAAGATACGCTAAAGGAATGTAGCAAAGAAGATACAACCCGAAACTCATCACGTCAAACCCAAAAACAGCGAATATCCCCATGCCAATGACAAGCGCCAAAGCAGCTGCCGCTAGCCTTTGCCCTGTCGCCGCAAGCGAAACTTTCTTTGTGTCCATGACACTGAGAATCGCAATAATGGCTGCCGCAGATGGCGTCGTTAAATGAAGTGCCTGTGCCACGAGCAGCGCCACGAATGCCGATACAATAACCTTTGCAATCTTAAGCTTCATGCCTTTCTCCTTTCGATACTCTGTCTTTTGTGATGCGATGTCCTTCAAGAGTGAGTAGCGCGCGTTTTCGCTCAACGCCTCCTGCATACCCAGTTAATGCTCCTGTTGTGGCTACGACGCGGTGGCACGGTATAAAGAGACTAATTGGATTTTTTCCGATGGCTGTTCCCACTGCACGTGAAGACGTCTTTTGTCCTCGTTTCTCTCCGACACGTTCGGCCACCTCTTTATACGTCCACACGGTTTGATAGGGGATTTCAGTTAAGACGGACCACACGGCTTTCTGGAAGGATGTTCCTCCCACGAATGCAATCGGCACGGCCCTAACAACATCGCCTTCCCCTTTGAAATAGGCTTCCAGCGCCTCCTGAACCCTCTTCCACAACGGCAACGAATCGTCCCATACAGGATTTTCCACAAAGGCGCACTCGTATTTTTGCCCTTCAAACCATAATCCCGTCAACGACTGCCCGTCACTAGACGCAATTATCGTTCCTACTGGTGTTTCTATCCTCGTTAAAACCGCCATGGCGCACTCCCCTCGTTTTTCATTACAAATCTATTTTTCTATTATATAATATTTTCTATCGAATGAAATAGGAAAGGAGCACTTTCATGCTCATTAACGAAGCCGTTTTACATATTCTAGATAAAAATTCAGGAAACTTACTCTTATCTCAGGCCCCACTGCAACTGGGCGATCCATTTCTCATTGAATACATTACAAAACTCGTAGATAAAATCAAAAAAGGCGACCCACATATCGGTCAATTAGCTTCTAGCGAACCGCTTCTTGGCTATCTTGCCGACGAAGGAATTTCCTTCTTAGAAAAGACGCAACAGTTATCCGATAAACTCTTTGCACTCATTGCTCCAGCAGAAGAAATCGGACCAGCGGACTACTTATTCTTCACTGGAACAAGCGATACAGGTGGCACACTCTTTGGAATGATTCGACTCGATTACAGTTCAAAAGTCACACACTTTGTCGACTACGAAGGCGATGCCGTTACTAATACCATCTTGCAAAATCACGCTATTTTACCAAATGCGACGCAAAAACCTTCGGAAGCATTCATCGTGGATTTATCAAACGGAAACTATCACTTAATCGAGAAAAAAGTGGTAATCGAAGGCCAAAAGACGGCCTATTTCTCTGAAAAATTCTTAGAAATCACTGTTCCCGTAACAACAAAAGAACAAATCAAGGAAATCAAAAAAACGGTCACTCATATCGCGAAAAAGCACGACGAGGAACCCTACAAAGCGCTGGCAACGACGCAACAAGCCATCTTCCACCAACTTGAAGAACAGGACGAAATCGATGCCGCAGCAATCTTCGACAAGGTGTTCGAGGAAAAACCGCTCGCACGCGAAGCCGCACAGTTGGCCATCACCGAAGAACGCGTTCCAGAAAAAATTGCCGTAACGAACGTGCCAAAATACGAACGCAAATATAGCAAGCAAAAATTCAAACTCGACAACGGAATCGAAATTACCATTCCAAGTGAAATCTACGAAAACAAGGAAATGGTTGAATTCATCAACAATCCAGACGGATCGGTTTCGGTCCTTATCAAAAATATCGAAAGTATCTTAAATAAATTTAATGCGTAGTACTATCTATCTACTCTAAAACAAGAAACCTCCTAGAAAATTTCTAGGAGGTTTCGTTTATAACGGCTTCTTCAATGGAATACCCGGTTTTCTCGGATATTTATTTGGTGTTTCCTTCGTTTTTAAAATCGTAACAACATGACGGTTTCCGCCTTCATATGGCAAGTCGAAAGAGACATCTCCTTCTACTTTTCCGCCAAGAATCGCGATCGCTTTTTTAGCTTCTTCCAACTCCACTTCCGTATGCGCGGCTTTTAACGCGAGGAAATAGCCCTGCTTTTTCACAAGCGGCATGCAAAATTCGCTCAATACACTGAGTTTGGCAACGGCACGAGCAGTCACCACATCAAACGATGCACGGAAATCCTTGTTTTGCCCAAAGGTTTCAGCGCGGTCATGGAAGCACTGTACGTCTTTTAACCCGAGCGTCTCCACTAATGTATTCAAGAAGGTAATGCGTTTATTCAACGAATCCACAATCGTCACTTTCAAGTCTGGGAAGACGATTTTCAAGGGAATACTTGGAAATCCTGCGCCCGCACCCACGTCGCAAAGCGTTTGGTCAGTCAATTCATGATGAAATCCAAGTGCCAACGAATCATAGAAATGCTTCAAATACACGCCCTCTTCATCCGTAATTGCCGTCAAGTTCATCTTCTCATTCCATTCCACTAATAGATGGAAATATTGGTTGAACTGCTTCTTTTGCTCGTCTGACAATGTAATCCCATGCACTTCTTGGAGTCTTTGATAAAATTCTTCTGGTTTCATACGCGCCTCCTTATTCTTGTACTTTAGCAATCTTACCTTGTTCGATATAGACCATCAAGATCGATACGTCGGCTGGGTTCACCCCACTAATACGGCTCGCTTGTGCAATCGTTTCTGGTTGAATCAATTTCAAACGTTGACGCGCTTCGGTCGCGAGTCCATTAATCGCATCATAGTCGATATTGGCAGGAATACGTTTAGCTTCCATGCGTTTTAATTTCTCAACTTTTTCAATCGCTTTGGCAATATACCCTTCGTATTTAATCGAGATTTCTACTTGTTCTTTCACTTCACGAGAGACTTCTACCGTTTCACCGGCAAAGCCTACTAATTCGTCATAGCTTAATTCTGGACGTTTCAACAAATCGCTTAGAAGGATGCCGTCTTTCAATTCCGCTGATCCTTTTTCTGCCAAGAACGCTTGTAATTCAGCAGTTGGCTTCAAGCGAATTGATTGCATACGTTTGATTTCGGCTTCAATTGCTTCTTGTTTTGCTTGGAACTCGGCATAACGTTCGTCGTCAATCAGTCCAAGTTCGCGTCCTTTTTCTGTTAAACGTAAATCGGCATTGTCATGACGAAGTAAGAGACGATATTCCGCACGAGAGGTTAATAGACGGTACGGTTCTGTCGTTCCTTTTGTCACCAAGTCATCCACCAATACGCCGATATAGGCATCGCTTCGGCCAAGAATAAATGGCTCTTCTCCGCGAATCTTACGCACGGCATTAATTCCAGCGTAGAGCCCTTGCCCCGCTGCTTCTTCATATCCACTCGTACCGTT
This sequence comes from uncultured Streptococcus sp., assembly GCA_963540995.1. Classification (GTDB taxonomy): domain Bacteria; phylum Bacillota; class Bacilli; order Lactobacillales; family Aerococcaceae; genus Granulicatella. Next base: position 15,506 of record CAUTST010000001.1, on the reverse strand, counting down.
CATTTGTCCGGCAGTGAATAGGTTTTGAACAAGTTTTGTTTCAAAAGTATTCTTCAATTGGTGCGGCACAACCACATCGTACTCGATGGCGTAACCCGTACGCATCATCTCCGCATTTTCCAACCCTTCCACGCTACGAATCATCTTGATTTGCACGTCTTCTGGAAGAGAAGTCGATAACCCTTGAATGTAGACTTCTTCCGTGTTTTCCCCTTCTGGCTCTAGGAAAATTTGGTGACGAGGCTTGTCGCTGAAACGAACGATTTTATCTTCAATCGATGGGCAGTAACGAGCGCCGACCCCTTCTACAATCCCTGTAAACATTGGCGCACGATGTAAGTTTTCACGAATGGTTTCGTGTGTTTGTTCATTCGTATATGTTAACCAGCAAGGGATTTGGTCATAGCGGTAGTCTTCGTCTTTTGATGTAAAACTAAATAAGTTTGGCGTATCATCGCCTGGTTGAATTTCTGTTTTACTATAATCAATCGATGAGCCTTTAATACGTGGCGGAGTTCCAGTTTTGAAACGCGCCAATTCAAATCCTAATTCGAGTAAGTTCTCTGATAATTTAATCGATGGTTGAGAGTTGTTCGCCCCAGATGAATATTTCAATTCACCGATAATAATTTGACCACGAGAAGACGTTCCAGCCGTTAAGACAACTGCTTTTGAGCGATAGATGGCACCTGTATTCGTGATTACCCCTTTACATACGCCGTCTTCAACAATCAATTCTTCCGCAATCCCTTGACGTAAGTCTAAGTTTTCTTGTTTTTCAATCGTCTTCTTCATTTCTTGCGCATATAAATGCTTATCCGCTTGCGCACGTAAGGCACGTACCGCAGGACCTTTCCCTGTGTTCAGCATACGCATTTGAATATACGTTTTGTCGATGTTGCGACCCATCTCGCCTCCAAGAGCGTCGATTTCACGCACAACAACCCCTTTTGCAGGGCCGCCTACAGATGGGTTACATGGCATAAAAGCCACCATTTCTAAATTCATTGTGAGTAATAATGTTTTTGCGCCCATACGTGCACTCGCTAGCGCAGCTTCACTGCCGGCATGTCCTGCACCGACGACAACCACATCATAATTTCCAGCTTCGTAAGTTGTTACCATAGTCTCTCCTTTACTTTCTTTCTCCATAAAATTCTACTTTGTGACTAACATATTCGCCTGCTTCATAATGAAACTTCGCAGAAAAGAACGGCTCCTGTTCTAAAATCCACTCAAGGAAAATGCGGTCGCCTTCCCAAGACGGTTTCTGGAGGATTTCATCATAAGGCACCCATTCCAGCGTTCCTTCTGGCGAATCAATCAGCTCTCCTGAAAATTCCGTCACACGAAATACATACGTGTACCAATCGTGTCCAGGGGTGAATTCCGGGAAGGTGATGATTCCTTTCATCTCCATCTTCGTAGCCGTCAGCCCTGTTTCTTCAAAAATCTCACGCACGGCACATTCTTCCGGAGTCTCTGAAGCTTCGAGCTTGCCACCAACGCCAATATACTTGCCCTCATGAACATCGTTTGGCTTCTTGTTGCGTAATAACAGTAAAAATTCTTTCCCATTGTCCAAATAACAGATGGTTGCTAGCTTCGTCATCAGCATTTCCTCCTTGTACCATTCGTTGAAAGAGTTATAACTTCAATTCTTTACAGATGCGCCCGTTCCTTAGGAAACATCACACTCTCAATTAAGAGCGTTCACTCATTCTGCCCTTTTGTCTTAACCAAGAGATAAAACGGAAATTCTTACGGATTCTATAGGAATCCTTCACAGTGTGAAGGATTCGTAATGGGGAATAGCATCCAATGTGAATTACTGACTCTAGGGTTATTACCCGTAGAGTCAGTTTGAAGCTTGGTAGGAATTGAGACGTAAGGCTCAATCCGATGCCCCATTATCGCTACTATGAAGACATCCGTAAAGAATTGAAGTTTTAACTCTTATTTTCCTAAACAAAACTGGCTGAATAATTGGGTTAACAGCTCGTCTTGAACAGTGTCGCCTGTGATTTCTCCTAAGAGATCCCAAGCGCGGGTAAAATCGATTTGGATTAAATCAACAGGCATACCCATGTCGACCCCATTCGCCACTTCTTGCAGCGCTTGTTCCGCCTTTTCAAGAAGCGCAATATGACGCGTGTTTGATAAGTACGTAGCGTCGCGCTCATTCATTTGCCCTTGGAAGAAGTAATCGGCAATCTTTTCTTCCAATTGGTCGATGCCTTCTTTCTTCAGCATGGACGTTGTGACAATTTCACTGTCTGTCGCGAATTCTTTGACCTTATCCATGTCAATTTTCGTTGGAAGGTCTGTCTTGTTTAATAAAATAATCCGTTTGAAGTCTTTCGTTTGTTCTAATAAGCGGAGGTCTTCGTCCATTAACTCTTCGCTTTGGTTTAAAATCAACAGTACGAAATCCGCTTCATTTAAGGCTTTACGGCTTCGTTCCACCCCGATTCGCTCCACAACGTCATCTGTTTCACGAATTCCCGCCGTATCAATCAGCTGGAGCGGCACGCCTCGTACATTCACGTACTCTTCAATCGTGTCACGAGTCGTTCCCGCGATATCCGTTACGATGGCTTTTTCTTCGCGTAATAACACGTTCAAAAGGCTCGATTTCCCTACGTTTGGACGTCCAACGATGGCTGTCTTCAATCCATCACGCAAGATTTTCCCTTGACTCGCCGTATTGAGCAATGCACGAATCCCTTGTGAGACTTGTTCCGTCTTCTCGCGTAACAGTTGCAAGGTCATCTCTTCTACGTCGTCGTATTCCGGATAGTCGATATTCACTTCCACTTGCGCTAAGGTATTTAAGATTTCTTGTCGTAAATTCTGAATTAACTTCGAGAGTTCTCCGTCGAGTTGGCGCATCGCCATTTGCATTGATTTATCTGTTTTGGCACGAATCAAATCCATCACAGCTTCTGCTTGTGATAAGTCGATACGTCCATTCAAGAAGGCGCGCTTTGTAAACTCACCAGGCTCTGCCAGACGTGCTCCCATGCGAAGAACGAGTTGCAAGATGCGGTTAATCGCCACAATCCCACCGTGACAGTTGATTTCCACAACATCCTCACGCGTAAACGTCTTTGGCGCGCGAAGTACCGTCACCATCACTTCATCAATGACTTCATCGTTCTTTGTATCCACGATATGCCCATAGTGAATCGTATGACTTGGCTGTTCTTTTAATCGTTTTTCTTTCAATCGATACACTTCGTCGGCAATGCGAATCGCATCCTCTCCACTAATACGGACAATCCCGATAGCCCCTTCGCCAGGCGCCGTTGAAATCGCCGCAATTGTATCAAATTCTGTCTGCATACTATCCCTCACTTCCGTTTCATTGCACAAAAAAAGTGCACACTCCACCCCTTTGTTTTCTAGGGTGGCTCGCACTTTGACTGCTAACCGATATTCTCAAAGAGATTATACACTATTTTACTTAGAATTCATAGGCAGACAGATAGATTCGATAAATTCCCAGCATTTTTTAATTTCTTTGTAAAATTCTACACTTCTCATTGCACTCTTTCTCAAAACAAGATACAATTTCCCTATGAATATAAAGGAGGATTCCTATGACAGTAGAACATCCATTTAACAAAATCGTAGAAGGGATTGCAGTTTCGGATATTCGTCAATTCGACGCAGAAGTATCCACAATTCCTGGCATTATCAAATTAACTCTTGGAGAACCAAACTTTGACACGCCTGAGCATATTAAAGAGGCGGCAATCCAAGCGATTAAAGACAACCACTCTCACTACACACCAAACTCAGGGATTCCCGAACTAAGACAAGCTGCGGCTGAGTATTACAACAAGAAGTTTAATTTCAATTACACTGGAGACCAAGTCATCACAACGATTGGAGCTACTGAAGGGATTAATGCAAGTTTACAAGCCATCTTAAACCCTGGCGACACAGTCATCGTGCCAACACCAGTCTTCCCACTATACTTGCCAATCACATTAGTGAACCAAGGGAACTTCATTACGGTGGACACAAGTGAAGACGGCTTCGTTTTAACAGCAGATAAATTACGCGAAACCATCGAAGCAAACCCAGACAAAAACTTCAAAGCGGTTGTTCTTGTATACCCAAGTAACCCAACAGGCGTAACGTATTCTAAAGAACAATTAGAAGACTTAGCTAAAGTCATTAAAGAGCACCAACTATGGGCACTTTGCGATGAAGTATACGCAGAATTAACATACGACAAGACTCACTACTCGCTTGCGAATATTTTGCCAGACCAAACAATTGTTATCACTGGTTTATCAAAATCACACGCAATGACAGGATGGCGTATCGGATTCATCTTAGGACCAACACACTTCATAAACGAAGTCGTAAAGACTCACCAATACATGGTGACAGCTCCAACAAGCTTTGCGCAATACGGAGCTCTTGCGGCGATGTTACACGGCCAAGATGACTGCGCGAAAATGATGGTGGAATATAGCGAACGTCGTGACTATCTTGCTGCCGAGTTGAAGAAACTTGGCTTCGAAGTAGCAAGTCCTGACGGTGCGTTCTACTTATTCGCGAAAATTCCTGCAAAATGCGGAACGGACTCATGGGCCTTCGTTCGCGATCTTGCTCCAAAAGCAAAAGTAGCGCTGATTCCAGGGGTATCTTTCGGACCTGGTGGCGAAAGCTATGTCCGCTTCAGTTACGCTGCTTCAATGGAAAACTTAAAAGAAGTCGTTGCTCGTTTAACAACTTACTTAGCAAACATTTAAGAATACGGAAGGCGAAAAAGACCATATATGGTCTTTTTTTGCTTTGCGCATTTATACGATATAGCTTATATGCTATATCGTTTTTATTTTTTAAAAACTCCTACGAAGAACACGCAATTACCATATATGGTAATTGCGTGTTGTTTTCTGTCTGAAACTTGATAAAAACCGTACTTAACATCTGACGAAGTCCTCATCGACGGCGAATATACCGAAGTCGAATAAAATAAAAGAGCTAAAATTATCATATATGATAATTTTAACTCTTTTTCTTATTTCCAAATACTTTCGATAAAAGTGTCGCGACCTGAAAGTCCACGGTAACGCTTGTAATGTTCTGGATCCTTCTTGTAGAAATCTTGATGATATTCTTCTGCAGGATAGAACGTACTTGCAGGCTCGATTTTTGTTACGATGTCCTTTTTGAATCGTCCGCTGGCTTGCAAGACTGCTTTTGAAGCTTCCGCAATCTTTCTTTGTTCCTCGGAATGATAGAAGATGACTGGGCGGTATGAATCTCCACGGTCTACGAATTGTCCCATTGCATCCGTTGGGTCCGTTTGTTGCCAGTAGACTTCTACGAGTTTTTCATAAGGGAATACTTCTGGGTCGAACGTAATTTGCACGGCCTCTGTATGTCCTGTTGTTCCGCTACATACTTCCTTATATGTCGGGTTTTCTTTGTGGCCACCTGTGTATCCTGAAATCACAGACTCGATTCCTGGTTGGCTGTCAAATGGCTTCACCATGCACCAGAAACAGCCTCCTGCAAATGTAGCAATTTCTTTTGCCATGTGTATTCCTCCTACTCTTGTTCCGGGGAGAGTGAAACATCTTCTCCGAAAATGCGCATCTTAATCGCGATACCTGTTCTTGTTCCTGCCGTTCCTCCGAGTCCCGTTTCACGGAGTTCTCGTGGCATTCTAACACCGATACTGCGCATCGCTTCAATCGTTTCATCGGCTGGAATCACGTTTGTAATTCCTGCAAGGGCCATATCTGCGGCAATCAACGCATTCCCCGCGCCAATCGCATTTCGCTTCACGCACGGCACTTCTACAAGACCGGCTACAGGGTCACAAACAAGTCCTAATAAATTCCCAAGCGCTGTCGCAAAGGCTTCGGAACTCTCTTGCGGTGTTCCGCCTGCTGCTTCAACGGCTGCGGCTGCGGCCATCGCACTAGCACTACCAACCTCGGCTTGGCATCCACCTGTCGCCCCAGCAATCATTGCGTTATTCGCCACGACCATCCCAAAGGCTGCTGCAGTAAAAAGGAAACGAACTTGTTGTTCATGGTTCAAGTTCATGGTATCGGCAATCGAGAACACAACGCCCGGCAAGGTCCCACTCGCTCCTGCTGTTGGAGTCGCACACACAAGCCCCATTGCAGCATTGACTTCGTTGGTTCCAAGCGCGTATTGAACGCCTGCTAGAACACTATCCCCAGACAAGGTTTTCCCACGTTCACGATATTTCTTCATCTTCAACGCGTCTCCACCCGTTAAGCCTGTTGGAGAGAACACACCCTCTCCTTCCACGCTTCGTTCAACGGCGTTCTTCATCGTTTGTAAGTTTTTTTCCATTTTCTCCCAGATGTACTCACGACTTTGCTGGGTCATTTCCATTTCCTGTTCAATCATGATTTCTGAAATGGGCTTCTTTTGCTCTGTTGCTAATGCTACCAATTCTTTAATGGTCGAAAACATTGCAAACTTCCTTCCTTATCATCACGCAAACATGTAGATGTTATGCGTTTTTCTTAATGTTTGTATTTGTTCTTTTAATTCTGGGGATAATAAATTACTAAGCTCATATCCCATCATTTGGCTATCTTCTGTCATTTCCACTCGTTGTTTTGAAATGGTCACGCCATGCTCCTGTAGTAAATTGTAGAGAACAGGCATTTCCCCAAGAGAAACCACTTCAAGTAAAATCGGAAGCGGACCTGAAAGATCCATCTTAAAGCCATCCACCTCGATGTACTTCACTTCCACTGCTCCACCACCCACAGAGGTCCCAATGAGACGAATCGTACGTTTTTCGTCGCTTAAGGTCAAATCCGCAGTATTGGCATGATTCACAGGGCTTGGTTCTTTTCGCTCGACAAATTCAATATGCATCCCTTCGGATTCTGCAATCTCAACGGCATGCGGCACGCGCTCATCATCTGTCGCAAAGCCTAAGATTCCACTAATAATCGCAAAATCCGTTCCGTGTCCCTTATGCGTTTCGGAGAAAGACTCATAATAGTCACACCTTACACTCTTTGGTGTGCCTCCGAATAATTGTCTCGCAAGAGCACCAATCGCAATCGCTCCAGCAGTATGTGAAGAAGAAGGGCCCACCATAATCGGACCAATAATATCAAAACAACTCTTATAATTTTGTACTTTATTTCCTTCCATGTCGGCCATCCTTTCTTTGCCTTTCTATCGTATCAGTATCCGCCTTTTATGTAAATTATTTTTGACCGGCAACCCGTATAGCATATGCATCGAGTAAGATTCGGCTGATGACTTGCAATGGCAATCGCGAACGTACTTCATAGTCTGGGAAATACGAGCTCTCAGACTTATACCCAACAAACGTAATATCACTGAGTCGTGCTAGAGGACTCGCTCCGTTTGCGGTCAGTAAAATAACAGGTACTTCATTTTGTTGACATACTCTCGCGGCTTCCACTAACTCTTCTGTATGACCATTCAATGAAATAATAATCGCCACATCTTGGGCTTTTAAACGATGACTAATCGTTCGGATAATATTTGGATCCACATATTGTTCACAAGTACGTTCTAAAAGATGCAATTTAATTTCCATTTCACTGGCAATCATTTCGCTGAGACCACGAGAAAATAGATAAACTCGTTGTGCTCCAAAAATAGCCTGTACAGCATCCTCAATCGTCTTACTATCTAGTTGCTCAATGGTTCTGCGAACTTCTTGCTCGTTTTTTACTACAACCGCTTGAATTTTTTGGTCAACCACTTCCAAACTGTTGAAGGTTGATAACTCTTCATTTGTAAAACGGTATTGTTTCTTTAAATCATGTTTAAAACTCGTAAATCCGTCATATCCTAGTTTCTTCATAGTTCGCACAATAGAAGCAGTAGAAACATTTGCATCCTGACTCAACTTCACAATGGAAATAGAAGGAATCTCTTCTAGATGTTCCTCGATATAAGCAAGTAGATATTTCTCCGTATTTGTCAGGTCTTGTGTATTGAACATGCGAACTCTCCATTCTGTAAAGATTTACAAATGTTAACCTCATTTTGGAAAACATTTACAGTGTGTCATATGTAATAATAAGTATAGCAAAAAAAGCTTGGAGGTGAAATGATGATTTATACGTGTACGATGAATTTAGCCATCGATTTGTTCATTAAAACCGCGCAAATGTTACCGTCCGAAGTAAACCGAACCGACGAAGCTGTTTACATGCCAAATGGAAAAGGCGTAAACGTCAGCTTCATCTTAAAGGAACTCGGAATCGATAGCACCGCCACTGGTTTTAAAGCAGGTTTTACTGGCCAATTTATCGAGGAAGAACTGCAAAAGGCAGGCATCCAAACACAATTCGTCACGGTGGACGGAATTACTCGTATCAATGTGTTCACGCAAGTTGTGGCCACAAACGAAGAATTCAAACTCGTCAACCAAGGCCCGAGTGTGACACCCAAAGAAGAAGCATCCCTTCTCGCCATTGTGGAAAACATGAACGCCGACGATATCTTGTTTGTGTCTGGAAGTCATCCTGAAGGAATCACGCGCGCCACTTACGAGAACATCGCAAAAGCATCCCAACAACGTGGCTTTAAGTTTATTCTCGACACTTCCGCTCATTTTGTACCGGAACTATTGGGTTACAAACCATATCTCATCAAACCAAACGATGAAGAATTAGCTGGATGGTTTGGATTGAAAGACATTAGCCTGGAGGAAATTAAAGACTGCGGTCGTAAACTCCTCGAGCAAGGTGCTCAAAACGTGATTGTTTCTTTAGGAGACAAGGGAGCCATTCTCTTTACACCAACTAAAACGATTCATGTCACAGCACCTGATGGCGAAGTAGTCAATACTGCCTGTGCAGGAGATACACTTCTTGCTACCTTCGTAGGAAGCAAGTTGCAAGGTTTATCCGATGAAGATTCCCTCACTAAGGCCGTCGCAGCGGGAAGCTCAACCGCTTTTAGACCTGGTTTAACGGACTTCTCGGACGTTCCTACATTAATGCAACAAATCAAACGAGTATCCTAACTCGAAAACAATAAAGGAGGAAATACAATGACAAAATATGATATTATCGCTGCCACTGGGTGTCCGACAGGGATTGCGCACACTTACATGGCACAAGAAGCGCTTGAGCAAGCTGCTAAAAAAGCAGGAGTAACGATTAAGGTGGAAACACACGGACAAATCGGTATCGAAAACGAACTGACTCCAGAAGAAATCGCAAACGCAAAAGCCGTGATTATCGCTGCTGACAAAGACGTTCAACCACAACGTTTCGTAAACAAAAAGATTATCGACGTTTCTGTTGGACAAGGAATTAAAAATGCCGACGAATTAGTGGCACAAGCTCTTCGCGGAGAAGGCGTTGTAAAATACCACTCTAACGATGCAGCTGTAGAAGCTTCGCAGGCTCCACAATCTTCGAACGTTGGTAAGAGCTCTATCGGTCGTGAAATCTACAAACACTTAATGAACGGTGTATCTCACATGCTTCCATTCGTTGTTGGTGGTGGAGTCTTAATCGCGATTTCATTTGCCGTATTCGGAATTTACTCATTTAAACCAGACGATCCAAGTTACAATGCCTTTTCTGCTCAATTGAAAGAAATCGGTGGTTTAGCAATGGGCTTAATGACTCCAGTTCTTGCAGCCTACATTGCACAAAGTATCGGTAACCGTCCAGCTTTAGTGAGCGGTTTTGTCGCAGGTTTAATGGCAAGTAACGGCGGCGCAGGATTCCTTGGCGGTATCGTCGGCGGGTTCTTCGCAGGTTACTTAGTAGTCCTTTTAGAAAAATTATTCAAAGGACTTCCAAAAACATTAGATGGTCTTAAAGCTATTTTCTTATATCCATTATTAGGTGTATTCTTTACGGGTCTATTTATGAGTATTATTGTGAGTCCAATGGCTGGTATTAACCAATCCTTAATGGACTTCCTAAAAGGATTCCAAGATCAAAACCCTATTCTTCTTGGTCTTGTGATCGGATGTATGTGTGCCTTTGATATGGGTGGTCCAGTAAACAAAGCAGCTTACGTTACAGGTACTGTTCTTCTTGCTGAAGGAAATACAACATTCATGGCTGGGGTTTCTGCAGCATGTATCGCTCCTCCACTTATCACAACTGTTGCCGTATTATTATTCAAAAACCGTTTCGATACAAACGAACGTAATGCTGGCTTAGTAAACTTCATCTTAGGTTCAACTCACATTACTGAAGGAGCTATTCCTTTCGTTGCTAAAGATCCACTCCGCGCAATGCCTTCAATGATGTTAGGTTCTTCAATCGCTGCAATTTTAACTTACCTATTCGGCGTACAAGTACCTGCTCCTCACGGTGGTTTCTTAGTATTACCAGTTGTTACACATCCATTCTTATGGGTATTAGCGATTGCGATTGGTTCTGTTGTCGGTGGTGTTGTTCTTGGAGCAACTCGTAAACCACTTTCTGAATAATCGACAATCATGTTAGAAAGGTCTTAGGAGGTTGAAAATGTTAATTAGTAAAGATTCTATTTTCTTAAATGAAAATCTTACTTCTCAAGAAGCAGTGTTTCACTTCATCGCACAAAAAGCTGTAGCGCTAGGCGTTTCAGCAGACGAAGGAGCCGTGTATAACGGACTTGTAGAACGTGAACAACAAGGGACAACAGGAATGATGGACGGATTCGCGATTCCACATGCGAAATCAAGTGCCATCACCACTCCAAAAATCGTCATTGTTCGTCTTAGTGATGGAATTGACTGGAACAGCATGGATGGAAAACCAACTTCATTCATCTTCAGCTTATTAATTCCCGATGGCGAAGCAGGAACGACTCATCTTAAATTATTAGCAACCGTAGCTCGTATGCTCATGAAAGCCGATGTAAAAGAAGCTTTACTAGGCGCTACAACTGCTGAACAACTTGAAGAAGTATTAAATAGTCATTTAGCAGGCTAACCTTATCGCCAGGAGAGAAAGCACAAAATAGTCTCTCCTGGTATTTTTATTTCATTTTCCAAATTTCAGTTGAAACTTCTCGTAATCCCTCTCTTTTTTAGGAAAACGCTATTGACGAAAGTGCTAAAAAAACTTACAATGGTATTAACTGGTAGTGACCAGTTGTAGAAGAGTTTTTTATGAAAGGAGGAACCGATATGGTAGCCAAACCTTCTCCACTCTACTCAACACTGAGTCTAGCGTTGATCGATTTCATTAAGACCAAGGGAAAAGCACACGAAAAAATGCTTTCGGAGCGCGAAATTACAAAAGTCTATAATGTCAGTCGCACCACCGTTCGAACAGCGTTGAAAGAATTGGAGACGCTTGGATATATTTATAAGCGTCATGGAAAAGGCACGTTCATTTCAACGCAATGGAAAGAACGCCAAAACTTGCTGGAAGGCTACAGTTTCACGGAACAGATGAAAGAACTCGGCAAAGTCCCTTCCACGAAAATTACTTCGTTGGATTGTTACGAAGCCGATGAATTTATCGCTCCACTCGTTGGAATCGAAGCTGGTGACAAGCTCTTTCGCCTGAAACGTATTCGGTATGCAGATGGCATTCCACTCATGAAAGAAACAACCTACTTACCATACGACGTCTTCAAAACCTTAACGAAGACCCAGTTAGAAGGCCAATCTTTATATGAAGTGTTTGCGAATGATTTTAATCAGCAAATCCACTACGCCGATGAAGAATTCTCAGCGAGCATTCTCTCGCCGGAAGAAGCGGAAGTCTTGGATGTGGATCCACATAGCGCTTGTTTACGGTTTATGCGAACCACATTAAATCATGAAAATCGCATCATCGAATACACGATTAGTGTTGCCAGAAGCGACCAATTCTTCTACAAAGTAAGACACTATCGCACAAACAACTAAAAAAATATTTGGAGGGTATTATGTTTCAATTTTCAACTAGTCAATTAGAAGCTTTATCTGCAGAAATCACAACGCGCGAAATTCGCCAACAACCAGAATTGTGGAAAGAAGCTTTTGATTACTACAAAGCAAACTTAGAACGCATCACTGAGTTCTTAGACCGTTTACCAGAAGGCAAACTTCGCGTAATTTTCGCAGGTGCGGGTACATCACAATATGTGGGAGATACCATTCTTCCTTACTTAAAACGTACAGGAAATGAAGACCGTTTTGATTTCCAATCAGTCGGAACAACAAACCTTGTAAGTAATCCACACGATTACTTCAAAGTAGAAATCCCTACAGTGCTTGTTTCATTTGCACGTAGCGGTAACTCACCAGAAAGTCTTGCAAGTGTGCAACTTGGCCAACAAATCGTGCGTGACTTCTATCAAATCACGATTACTTGTGCGCCAGAAGGAAAATTAGCCATCGCTGCTAAAGACGACACAAACAACTTACTCTTAATGATGCCAGACCGCTCGAATGACGCTGGTTTTGCGATGACAGGAAGCTTCACATGTATGACTCTTACAGCGCTTCTTGCATTCGACGAAGCACACTCACTTGAAGAAAAAGAAGGCTTTGTCAAAGCCATCCGTCAAATGGGAACAAGCGTCCTAGAACGTGAAGACGTGATTCAACATTACGTGAACCTAGACTACAACCGTGTGATTTACTTAGGTTCTGGTTCTCTCAGCGGCCTTGCTCGTGAGGTACAATTGAAGATTCTTGAATTGACTGCTGGACAAATCGCGACAGCCTTCGATTCTTCAATGGGATTCCGTCACGGTCCTAAATCATTTGTAAACTGCTCTTCTCTAGCCTTCGTATTCGTATCGAACGACGACTATACTCGTCAATACGACATCGACATCTTAAACGAATTACACGGCGACCAAATTGCACGCCTTGTTCTTGCGGTTGGAGTGGACGCAGAAAGTGACTTTGAAGGTCTATCTTTCAGCTTCGATAAAGAATATCGTTTCGTTCCAGATGCTTACCTTGCACTTCCATTTGCGGTATTTGGACAAACCGTTTCTCTACTTTCTTCGATCAAAGTTGGAAACAAACCAGACACACCTTCACCAACAGGTACTGTGAACCGTGTCGTTAAAGGGGTAACGATTCACCCATTAGAAGCATAAATAACTTAATTGAAAAGAGATGATCCTATGACAACTTATATTTATGCCAAAGCATTTTATTTTGAAGACGAAGTGAAAGGTCCAGGGTACTTACCGATCTTAGACAATGGTACTTTCGGAGCCTTCCAAACCGAAAAGCCAGAAGATAGCGCAACAGTCATCGACTACGGCAACTATCAAATCGCCCCAGGTCTTGTGGATACACATATCCACGGATTCAAAGGCGCTGACGTCATGGATAACGACGTAGAAGCACTTCGTACCATTTCAGAAGGACTTCCTTCATGCGGGGTTACTTCTTACTTACCAACAACCTTAACCGCATCTCGGGAATTATTAGCGGATGTCTGCCAAACGGTCGGCGATAACGCAACAACACTTGGCGGGGCTAAAATCAGAGGGATTTTCCTAGAAGGTCCATTCTTCTGTGAAAAATACAAAGGCGCGCAAAACCCTAAATACATGGGCGACCCTAAATCTGAAATCTTGGATGAATGGCAAGAACGCGCTGGCGGTTGGGTGAAGAAAATCGCGATTGCGCCTGAACGTGAAGGGGCTGTTGATTTCATCAAACACGCGAAAACAAAAGACATCTATGTCGCTCTTGCACATACAGATGCAACCTATGAAGATTGTAAAAACGCCGTTGAAGCCGGTGCGAACATCTTCGTTCACACATACAACGGAATGCGCGGCTTACATCACCGCGAACCAGGTGTTGTCGGCGCGGCACTCACATTGCCAAACGTATTCGACGAACTCATCTGCGACGGTCACCACGTACATCCAGTAAGTGCAGGTATCGTGATGAAATGTTGCGGTCACGACCATGTCGCTCTTATTACAGACTGCATGCGTGCCGGTGGTATGGGCGAATGCGAATCCATGCTTGGAGAATTTCCTGTAATCGTAAAAGACGGTACGGCTCGCTTGAAAGACGGCGGTAGCCTTGCTGGAAGTATCTTGGAACTCATCCAAGGGGTTCAAAACGTTGTGAAATGGGGCATTGCGACTCCACACGAAGCTCTTACAATGGCCAGCCTTGTTCCTGCAAAATCAGTCGGTATTGACGACGTTTGCGGACGCATCGACCCAGGGTATGCAGCGGACTTCATCGTATTAGACGATGAGCTACAACTCAAAGCGACTTACTTAGACGGTAAGCCTTATTTCGAAGCATAAAAAAAATAAAACAACTTAAGGAGTGTTATTATGTCAAAATTAGTATTAACAAAAGGAAAATATGATCACTTAGTAAAACTTTCAAACAAAAACCATGTCATCGGTGCTTTAGCGATTGACCAACGTGGTTCATTGAAAAAAATGATTGCTGCAGGAAACCCAAATGTAAAAGGTGACGAAGGCATCATCCGCTTCAAAGAATTAGTTTCTGAAGAATTAACAAAATACTCTTCTGCAATTCTTTTAGACCCAGAATATGGTCTTCCAGCTGCAAAATTACGCCACGAAGACTGCGGACTTTTAATCTCTTACGAAAAAACTGGTTACGATGCAACAGAAATCGGTCGCTTACCAGACTTACTTCCAATCTGGTCTGCAAAACGTATTAAAGAATTAGGCGCTGACGCTGTAAAAGTTCTTTTATACTATGATATTGACGAAGATCCAGCAATCAACGACATCAAACATGCATGGGTAGAACGTGTCGGTAGCGAATGTGTGGCAGAAGATATTCCATTCTTCTTAGAAATCGTTTCTTACGAAGCAAGTGACGACGATGTGAAATCAGCTGCATACGCTAAAGTAAAACCTCATAAAGTAAACGACGCAATGAAAATCTTCTCTGACCCACGTTACAACGTTGACGTATTAAAAGTGGAAGTTCCAGTAAACATGAACTTCGTAGAAGGCTTCACTAAAGAAGGCGTTGAACCTGTATACACTCGTGAAGAAGCATTACGTTTATTCAAAGAACAATCTGAAATCACTCACTTACCATTCATCTTCTTAAGTGCTGGTGTTTCTGCTGAATTATTCCAAGAAACTCTAAGTTTTGCTAAAGAAGCTGGTTCTACTTTCAATGGTGTGTTATGTGGTCGTGCAACATGGAAAGATTCTGTAGCTGTGTTTGCATCTGAAGGGGAAGAAGCTGGTCGTGCGTGGTTGGCGAACCAAGGACGTAAGAACATCGAGGATCTTAATCTTGTTCTTAGTGAAACTGCAACTCCATGGTTAGATCGTGCAGAAGTAAAATAATTAACATAATAAGTTAAGAGCGTTGCTCTTTTAAACACCTAGGATTTTCTCATACGAGTAGTAATGGCTGTACCGGTCTGAGCCAAGGTCTCAGACCTCTCGAGCCTCAAACAGACTCTAGGAAATTTCATTTCCTGAGTCTGTAATTCGCATCGAGTACACTCGCGACTACTACTCGTATAGAATCCTAGGTGTTTTTTTTCGCAACGCTCTACTTTATTTCTTCT